>NZ_JBSSFD010000016.1:0-89156 GCF_054062295.1 Lysinibacillus sp. TE18511 | reverse complement strand
TTAAAGAAAAGCTAGAAAAATATATACATTATTACAACACGAAACGAATTAAGGCAAAATTAAAATTGAGCCCGGTGCAATACCGAACGCAATTTACCCAAGCTGCCTAAATGAAATAACCGTGTCTAACTTTTAGGGGTCACTTCACAACGCTTTTGGAACTTTTTTATTTAATATTGTCTAATTAATAAAAAATTTTGACACTAAAATATGAAAGTAGGTGTAAACGGTGAATGTTATTCCTATCAAGTCCACAGGTATCGCTGCTGTATTATTAAAAGAAATAAATAACACATATCATGTTTTACTACTAAAAAGAACATCTCTTAATTTAAATAATATTTGGTGCTATATAGGAGGCGGTATTGAAGATGGAGAAACGGCAATAGAAGCTGTTTATAGAGAAATTACAGAAGAAACAGGCATCACAGAACTCGAATTGTATTCTTCTAATCAATTTGACCAAATTTTTTCTCCGCAAGAAAATTACATTTACATTGCACCAGTGTTTGTAGGTTTTGTTCACGAAGAGCAATCTGTCTTTTTAAACGACGAACATAGTGAATATCAATGGATTCCTTTTGAAAAAGCAAAAGAAATTGTAAGTTTACCTGGTAATGAAGAAGTTCTTCAATCTATTGAAAATAATTTTGTTAAGAAAAAACCTTTGAGTCATTTAAAAATTTAACTGCCTCAATACAGTTGGTGAGGATAAATCACGCATACACCATAATTGTGATTACATCGTATATAAGAAAATAAAGTAACGTTCCCAATTGAAAGTTTGGACATACACCAAAAAGCCGCGAGTGTTGTTAAATCAACGTTTCGCGGTTTTTCCTATGAACATTATTTATATAGCTTTTTATGCAGGGAGTGCAAACAATTGATATATCAACAATTACACAATTATGGTTAGCTATCTAGTGTGCATAAAATCGTGCATATGCGTACTCATTTGAGCCTAAAACATTTTGCACCAATTATAGCTCCCGTTAATTCAATAACGAAATGTTATTTTTATCTAGACTTTAAAGGCCTCTTTATAAAGATAATAAGATCCCGGGGAAACTAAATTTATTTATTATTGTTAAATGGACATAATAACCCTTACTTAAAAGGGGATGGTATTTATCGGGAGGAAACCTAGCACAAGAAAGCTTAGGAGAGCTAATAAATCTAATGCCTTGTCGTCGATTCTAGCCATTGTGGTCTTATTTATCATGGGTAGGGGTAATCGCTAATAACATCAATCATCTTCAAGAAGATGTGTCATCAACACATGTGTTTTTGTTCTTTCTCATAGCCATCATCGTAGGGTTATTTCGGTATATGGGACTACATCAAGCCTTTCAACTTACACCTCGTATCCGAGACTGGAATTTAAAAGAGAAAAGCATTTTATGGGTGGTCTTAAAATTTGTATTTATGGAGTCATTTAATTGGCTGGAATAGAAAAGAAATCAATGTACCAATAAATGTTAATTTAAGTTAATATTAATCTGAAAGAAGTAGGTGATAGTGTTAGAAGTAGATTTAAAGGGGGCTATATTTTGAATAAGAAAATTAGTTTGATCATTACATTTCTACTATGTTGCGGTTTATTAATTACATGTAACTCAAATAGGAAAGTTGAAGCAACTTTTATAGGGGTGATTGAAGAGATGATAAATGATCGGGAAGCTTTTGTTTATGTAACTGAAACTGAAGACAGTCCAGTTTACGGAATAATTTATGTAAACCTTGCAAAGAATCCTGACGAAACATTTCAGGTTGGTGATAAGGTAAAAGTTGGTTATAATGGTACAGTTCAAGGTACAGCACCACTTACGATTACTACACTTACTGTAGAATTAGTTGAGTAATTTCTAATATAGTAGTTGTATAATGTAGAGTTGCTCTTTGGATAAAAAGATCACTCCCTGATGGGGCTATTTTTTTTGTCTAAGGGAAGATGAATATAATAGAAGTAAGACACTTTAATAAAGAAATGGTCTTTGCAGAATGTTCTGCAGAGACCATTTTTATCAAAAGTAGAGGAGGAATTCACATGGACCAGTGGTTAAACATGCTATCGGATGTCAGCTTTCCTATCTTAGTATCGTTTTATTTACTACACCGAGTAGTGGTTAAACTGGATGCTATTCATGATGCACTTGTCTACTTAAAGTGAAATGGATTTCACAAAGATGTACGAAAGATGTCACGTAGGTTCCTTGTCAACGTTGATATCGTGCGATAGGATGAGGGTAGTGTATGTAGGTTGTAGGGAGAGTGTTTAAGATGAGAAATAAAATAATTGGGCTTGTTTTACTTTTTGCACTAACAGCTGTGCTCAGTGCATGTGGAAATACAAAGTTTAAAGCAGATTATAATTTGGAATTACCAGATTTTGAACATGTCAATCAACGCGGAGAAAAGGTTTCTTTAGAGAGTTTAAAAGGAAAACCTTGGATTGGGATGTATATTTTTACGAATTGTAACTCAATTTGCCCACCAATGTCCTTTAATATGACACAAGTTCAAGAAAAGCTAAAGAAAAAAGGTGTCGAAGATTATAACATTGTTGCGTTTTCAATTGACCCTGACGTTGATAAGCCTGAAGTATTAGCTGATTATTTAAGCAAATATAATGTTCCTGATGAATCTAAATGGAATCTTCTTACGGGCTATTCACAAAAATATATTGAGCAGTTTGCTGTAAAATCAACAAAAATAATGGTAAAAGATGATCCGAACAGCGACCAAGTGATACACGGAAACCAATTTTTCTTAGTTGATAAAGATGGCGTCTTAGTAAAAATGTATAGTGGCTATGCTCAGAATGCTGAAGATGTACCGATTGATACAATTGCTTCAGATATAGAAACATACATTGATGAAAATTTATAATGGATACTAGGGAACCGTCTCGACAATCAAGAGACGGTTTTTATATTGGCAAAAAATAATCTTAAGCACTATTAGCCTCGTTTATAGTATAGAAGGACAGAGAAATTTTGTCTGATGCTTATACTTATTAAATAATTAAGAGTTAAAATTAGATTAAATGATTTAAAAGGTGCAATAAATCCATTGGTTAGGATTTATTGCCCTTTATTTTTTTGAAACTATTACTTAATATGGAAAGTGTGTAAATGGAACAAGAACCAATTAGAAATGAATTGAATCTTAAGGAACAAGGCAAAACAATATCTGATTGCAGCTTTGTAACGTTACATTACTTAGTCAAGATTTGAGAGCTGCAATCGTAGAAACAAGTACTCATTAACATGGTGTTGGAAAGTAATATTACATAGCCAATTTGAAAGAAATACACCACATCTTATTTATCCGATAAATAGCACGAAATATGATGGCGATACACGAGAATATTGGAATATAAAAAATACATTCTAGAAGAGGTAGAAAGAATATGCATGATGTAAATATATTGCGAAATAAATATAGAACTTTATACGATATTGATGGAATTTCTAAAGAGTGCTTGGATAAAATTGAACAAAAACTTCAAATAAAACTACCTAATGACTTTCGAGAAATATCTAGTTTCTACAGTGGAGGAGATGTTTAGGGGGATAGATATTCATTCTTTTATATTATCTGATCCAACTAATTTTATAGGTGAAACTTTAAGAATCCGAGAGGCGGTTGGTTTACCGAATAGATTTGTTGTTATTGCTTAACAAGCCGAAAGTATTATTGTTATGGATACTGAAAACAAGCCAGCAATCATATGGCTTGATTCTGTAGAAGTAACTAAATCAGAAAAGCAAGATTTTATTTCAATGCCAGATGTATGGCAGGATTTTTCTGACTTTCTTAATTACTTACTAGATGAAGAAGAGGAAGAACGTAAATATTAAGAAATAAATATTGAAGTAAGATAAGCAACATTAATATGAAAATAAAGAAACAGTACTTCAACTGGTTTGACTAGATTCCGAAACATGAAAAAACTAGTTAGATAGTTTTACAGGAAAAAACTCTAACAAAGCTCAACTAGATGATATTGGTGAGCATTTAAAGATGCAACTACAAAAAAGGTTAGAAAGAGTATAGGTTCTTTTCATAAAAACATAGCCTGTAAGTTATCTAAAAAGTGAATATACTTTCTGAAAGTGAGTTGTAACAATATGTGCATGTCTAAAGTTCATATATGGGCTGGTATTAACCATGATGATACAGATGTTTTTGAAAAATACTTTGAATTGGATTATAGTGATCCGGATTTAGATATCGATGACCCTAAATATAATGTATGTCAATTTTGTAAAGATATTGGTGAAAGGTGGTATGACGAGGATTTAATAGGTGTTTTTAGAACAGAGGAATTGAGAAATATAAAAGAGTTTTTGGGGGAGTTATCAGTTTCATCAGAAGTAGGTATTGAAATACAGGATACTTGTATAGAAAAAGGTTTTGAAAGTATTAATTCAATGTTCTATTATATGGATCCTGAGTTAGTAATATCAGATTTAAATAAACTTTACAACAAACTTATTTATATTGGTGTTTTTGATACTGATTTATAAGACAAGGATAGAACTTGTAGCTAGGCGTTCTCATATAGTGCGAGAACATGCAAATCTTCATCGACCAACAGGCGGATTTAAAAAACTCAATAAAGGATGTTTTGGATGAATATAAATATGAATTTAGTTAGTATTAGGGATGTTTTGCTGTTTCCAGAAAATAATCCAAATACGTGGTTTTATCTCCCGCCCAATCAAGCTGAATGGAGTTTGGATACAGAAGGAGTATTCTCACTAGATAGTTCTGATTTTTCACCTGATTCAGATGCTTATTTGCCAGAACAGGTTAGAGAAAATGGCTGGATAGAAACATTAGATGGTGCAAGTATTGAAGATGTATTAGAAAATGTAAGGGCTCAGTTGGGCAAAACATCATTAGACCAGTTGCTAAGTGCATTTATTTTTTACTATGAAAATGATGCGTTTCTAGAATTATAAAGTGGATTCCTGCATGATTTATAGTTAGGTGATGTTTTAACTTAGGAAGTGTGAATAAAGAAGGAATAATATAAGGTAAGAAAGGCGTGAAAAAATGGGGTTAAATTCAAATGCAAAAAATAACATTGAAGATATTCAATTAGAAGAATTAACCTTCTTAAGGGAGCAGTTTAATTTATATAAAAAAATGTATAACCAATTGAAAGTTAATTATGAAACTCAAGAATTACAGTGGGAATGGTCGAAGGGAGGATTTTATTATAATTTTACTCCTTTTGAAATTGAAAGATCAGGATATAAAAAAGGGAAGTTATTGAAAAAAGAACCTAAAAAAAAGGACCAAATTATAGCATATGGTAAGTTAGATAATAATATTGTTAACATTAAATTATATTCAAATGATGAGTATATATATTCTGAAAAGTTCCTTCTTAAAGAAGGAAATTCATTAATTGAAGTTAGATATTCTGATGGAATTGAAATTAAAAGCCTCGATAAAATATCAATTTTAGTTTTGAATAATGAAGGATATCCACAAAAATATATAACTTACGAACATGAAATAGACAATGATGAAGAGGGTAATGAAGAAGAGTATACGCTCGCTAAGGAACTATATAAATATAAAGACTCGAAGGTAATAAAAATAAGTGTTAGAGGCTATATTCAAAATAGTATAAGTCAAATAGTAATTGATAGGGACTATAACATGGTATACGATTTGTCTGATCACTTATCAGAGATTTTTAGCCAAGATAATAATCTTGCAGGCAGTCAACTATCGATTACAAAAATATTTTCTGAGTCGGATTAATTTCATGTGTAAGTATTATTAGACAAACATTCTAACACAAAAAATAATAGTTTAAATCGAGCGAATATGGATATTTCGTTCGATTATTCAAACAAATGTAAAGAAGAAGTAATAAGCCCTTTTTTACATTTGTTTTTTAGTTAATAACGGAACTATTTTTGTATTTATTTTCTAACTTCGTTGGGAGAGGATTTTTTGACACAAAAAACCTAATCTGCAAGTAACTTTGATATTAAAAATGTTTATGGATCACTATTGAAAATGAAGAAGATAAGATTGTAAATGTAAATAAAATTGGGGAAATGATATGTCCAAAGTAAATTATGAAGTGGAAATTTTAAGGATAATTAAAGATTTAGAGGCATTACCAGAAAATGCGCTTTCGGTAGTAAAAAAAGTGTATAAGGAAACATGTGCTGAAATCGGTGTTGATAGAATAACTTTTTTTTCTAATCCTGCTGTATTGGAAAAATTAATAGAAATTGCATACAAATATGAAACGGATGAAAAAATTTTAGAATTGTTTGTTAGAACGCTAGTGATGATTTCTGAGAGGTTCAAGGTAAATACTCAAAGTTTGTATAGCTTTTTAATGAGACATGCTGGGTCTAAAAATAAATGGATTAAATTTGTCGTAGCCTCACGAGTTGCCTTTTTACCGCAATTCGATAATTATGAAAATAAATGGGTATATATTCTTTCGATTCCAAAGATACCGCCTAAAAAGGATTCTATGCGTATATTTCGTCTAGTTATCAAACAAAGTATTGATGAAGTACCAGATGATTTAAAAGAAGAAGTAATTAATATAATGAGAAAATTTATTGATAAAGAAAATTTAGTTGAAGATACCCACAATCTATTTCTAGATATTATAGAACAATTGAATAACAGTAAGAAGAATTAGAAATAGACTCCACAACTTGGTAGTCCGGATACAAATCTAACTGATTTTTAGAAAGTCAAACAAAGTTGGATATCGGGTCGTAGCAAATAGTCCGCAAATCAAAAACTTAGTAGCAGGTTAGCGAGGTTGATTATTAATGAACGAGGATATTAAAAAAATTGTTGATTGCTTAAAAGAAAGTTTAAAAGAAGATCCTTCAAATATTGTTTTTGGAAAATTAAATGATGGTATCGAGGGAGATAGTGAGGTTAATTCTTTAAAGGTAGGAAAATATTTCGCCTTATTAAATTTAACAAACGGAGCGCGTTGTGGTGATATTGATTTATGGAGTTATAGTGAATTAGAAAGAAATCAATATGTTCTCTCAGATATACAAGATGAAAAAGAATCATGGTTATCAATAGGCCAAATTCTTTATGAACCATTGATAATGAACAAATTTGATGGGAATGTTTATAGATTCATCACGGATGAAGATGATACTCTGATGAATTGTTTTGGAGAATTAGATTTCTTTTTAAAAAATTATGTTTTTGGATCTGGATATTGTAAAGCTATCCCGAATTTTGAAGAGGATGATTGGTTCTTGTTTCTGAAAAAGAAAGGAATGATTTTTGATTAGCTTGGTGTGAAAGTAAAAATAATATGGAAAACGAAAAATGAGGGAATGGAATTTTAATGAACAACAATTCTAAAGGAAACATTAATGTCTTTCTGAATAACGATATTTCATTTAGGAATTCTTGGAAGGGAATATCGGTTTCCCAAATAAGTGAGATTGTATCTGATGAGTTTCCAGGAAAAAAAGATTTTATTGAGTTTTATGTAGCTATGAATGGTGGATTGTTTACTAAAGGGGCATATATTTACCCTGATAACTTTTATGAAATAACAAATAAGGATTATTTCTCGATTGAAATCGGGAGTTTTTTTCATATTCCGATAATAGAAGATGAGGATGATTCTTATTACACTATGTCTATTGAAAGAGCAAGAGATAGAAGGATAGATTATTCTGAGGACTTCGAGAACTTTGTTTTATTTCATATCCCTTTTGCAGATAATCATGCGGATAATGATTTTTGGATTGATATCCAAACTGGGGAAATTAAATATATAGATTACGAAGAAAGTTACGACCCTGATGATGCAATCGTTGTAGCACCTTCATTCTTAGAATTTTGCAAGCACATTCAGGCAAAACTTAAGTAGACTGTAATGTAAAAAAGAAAATTGGCACTTACAAGCGAATTTATTCCTGATCTAATATTGGGAAGGTGATATTTTGAATTATGAAAGTAAAACTATAAAACTTGCTATGAATGACGGAAAAATATTTGAAGGTATGTTGAAACTATATGAGGAATCTCCAGATGATGAAGAAATGGTTTTAATAGAACTATTAATATTAGGTGACACAATAAGTTTCAAACATGAAAACTTTTTCCTAGCACTTCAAAGCCTGCGACAACATCTAGAGGATAAACATATACAGGTTATGTGTAATGGGGCTGCGTTAAATGTTTATCCATCTACAATGCAGCTATCGATGGGTACTGGACGTTTAGCATATAAAGTAAAATTTGGAGAACCAGCGAAATTAAAAGATGTAGTTGACATATTTGAGTTTGACAATAGTTTGAGGTTCGTAAAAATCGAAGAACAGCTCAGCTACCATATTAGGTGGTCAAAAAGTTTAAAAGGTTAGGTTTATTAGTTAAAGTAGAATTTTGTATCTCTAAATAACGGATATTTCTTTCTACAAAGTAACCGAGAAATATTGTTGTTTCTGAGAATTTTTCTTCTCATGGTTTTTAGAAGGGTTTTTAACTTTCGTTTGGAGTGCGGGACGATTCAGAGAAGAATATACATTTGTATAGTGAAACGGATTAAAAGTACTGACGATTTAAGATAAGGTTACGTCGTGTCAAAATAGATCTTAAAAAGCAATTTTCTCATTGCTGAATGGACTCGGAAAGGAGTGGAAGAATGCGTACTAATAAATATTGGAAGTATTTTGATCGAGTGATGAAAGAGTACAAAAAACGAGTAATTTCAGATGAAGAAGTAAAAGAAATACTAGATAATCGACTAAATGAAATGAAAGACTTAATTCAAAAAAATGAACGAAATCGTTTGGCTGACCGTTTAAAAATGGGAATAGGTGTTCATCTTGAAATGAATGCAAAAAATAGAATACTAAATGCGGAACCATTAGCATGGATATTATTAGAGCAGCAACTTTTTTGGCTGATTCAAATGATCAAAAGCAATCCTAGTAGAAGAAGTGTATCGGACAGTCAAATAGGAGGGCTTATCGGGCTTTCCTTATTATGGGGTTATGAAGAGATTGCGGAGCTAACATACAAATATGCAACTAATATGTTCATGAAAGATCGAGATTTTTATTCTGAGAATAATACTCATCATGTTTTTATGACATGCCTATATCATTATTGGAAAACTGGGGAAATGCCTGAAATGTTTGATGTTTTACCGGGAGAGCATGGAGAGCATCTTTATGAGCTTTGTGATTTTCACCTCTATAGTTTAAGCGACACACCAGATAAATCAAGTGAAATTTTATCGTTCGACTGTATTCCTTACGATTATTATTGTATTCAATTAATAAGAGAAAAAGAGGGACTAGCCACACCTAATATAGACCATCCTTTGCTTCAAACATCTCTGGCTGAAATTCCAAAGGATAAACCTGGGTATAAACTTGATGAGGATGAGATATTGCAATTTGTAATTCAAAATGAAAAAGTGCCGGATGCACAACGCCTTATACGTTAAAGGCATTTGATTGTGAAATTTAAAAGAATATGAGATACCTTCAATGGTTAGGTGGAATATAAGTGGTGATATGATTGCAATGTTGTTACTTGTACAGAAGCTTCATGTGATGCGGAAGAACAAATTTTCTATATGAGTTAGGGAATTGATGCAGTAGATAATAATTGATTTGAATTTAAATGCGGCAATAAATCCATTATTTAGGGTTGATTGCTTTTTTTATAACCTTGTTCATTATTTACTTAATATGGAAAGTGTATCTGGGAGAGTGTTGTCTGTGGATGCAAATCTTATTAGAAGAATTGAATCTTTTTTGAACAAAAGTGAGTTTGAAGGGCTAAAAGGAGAACCAGCGACTGACGAAGACATTTTGAATGCTGAACAAGTTTTGAATGTAAAATTTAACGAAGAGTATATTCAATTTATTAAATTATTTGGGGGTGCTTGTGCAGGATTTGCTATCTATGCATTTATAAACGGAAGTTCAATGGGAAAAGCCACTGTAGTTGAGCTTACTCATCGGTTTAGAAAAGGTGGAGAAGATATGATTCCACAAGAATTGAAAGAGGCTTATGTGATTTCAGACGATGGCTCAGGGAATCCTGTTTTAATGAATAAAGAAGGAAAGATATTTATTTTTTGGCATGATTCATGGGAGGTAGAATTACTACATAACTCGCTACAGGAAATGTTAATGGAGTATTTTCCGCAATCAGGAGGTTATTACGTATAATCGGCGATAGAAATAATATTACATTGTATATGAGAAAAATTAATACAAGGTGTTTATACATACAACAACCTTTTCAAATGATTTAGATTTCAATTTGGATAAATTAACAAATGACAATAAATCCATTGAGAGTTCTATTGAGTGGGTTCATATGGAATAGGCTAAGGGGGATGCTTGTGAATTAATAGATTTTATAGATAAAAATGTGTGAAGAATCTAAAAAGTAAGATATAATAAAAATTGGATGAAATTATGAAAATATTTAGTGCAGCACCAGAGGGTAATGAAGCTGCAGAGCTAGAAAGCATGTTGTAAATTGAACTAGGTAATCATGTAATTTAAAGTGTTATGAGCATGTTATTATGTATTCAGTGATAGCGTGACGTTACGATGTGTAAAAAAAATTTTATTTTGCAGGAGGATTAAGATGAATATTATAGATGATAAACAGAAAATAGCTCCGTTTTTTTGGGTGGATCATGATGGAGGTTCTGCGTCCTTATGTTTAAATGTTGGTAATTATAAGCACGAGCTTTTTGATACGCGATCGGATGAGGGATTTGAAGGGAATGGCTATGATTGGAATTCTTTAGCAATAGTTTTTCTTGAAGAAAAAATGCCCGAATTAAAAGGTATTGTCAATTTTGATCCCGAAGCCGATATGTTTTGTGCATATTCTTCTGATAAAAAAGCATTAGAGAAGTTTGCTATTTCATTTAAAAATACATGTGAAGATGATTCTACCATCAAGGATTTATTTTCTCGGGCCGAATTGGACTGAATATTAAAATTCTCTCAGGCGAATTATTGGTATCAAGAGGAGTACACGCCAGTAGAAATAGATAAATTTATATTCATTTCAGAAGAGGTAGTATGAGAGATAACTTGTCTTAGAGTTCTAAAATATTTCATATTAAGCAGTTTGTTAATTAATGTAGAATGTTTCAACAAATCTTTACTTTCTTCAAATGATTTGAAGTTTGATTTAAAACGGCAATAAATCCATGAATTAGGGTTTATTGCCGTTTTTTAATACTTTGTTACTGATCTACTAAAACGTTTATGGATTTAACAATAGGTATAAAAGAACAACAAATATTTCAAATCACGCTCAATGCATAATAAAACAAATTGAGAAAAAGGTGGTTGTAAAATAATGATGAACTATGCATTTAATGATAGTATTGGCTTTTTTGAGATAGACCCACTTTTCCTTGAGGAAGGAATACAGATTGCTGAGAAGAAAAATCACCATTCAATTCGAATCCGTAATTTGAATCTGGCAACAGATTTGAAATGTCACTTAGATTTTTCATCTTTCAACAACAAAACATTTATCAATAAATTACGGATTAGCGATAATTTTAAACTATCCAAGTATCAAAATATTGAAGCATTATCTACATTAACTAATCTTACAGAAGTCACGCTATCTCAGCCAATAAAGCTTGATTTGAACTATTTTAAAAAATTAGAGGAGGTTGTTGTTCGAAAAGATTACTATTTAAACTTAGATAAACTGGTTAATTTAAAAAGCTTATACGCTATTAAATATATTAAATCAGATTGTAAAGAGTTTTGTTCACTAAAATCATTAGAATTTTTGCGTCTTGACACCTCGACTAAGCTAATTTCTTTGACTGGGATAGAGGATTTAGATTCCTTGAAATGGTGTTGGCTCCAGTATCTAAATAATCTAGAAGATGCACACGCTCTAAGTAAACTAAAAGGACTTGAAAGACTCCAAATTGAAAAATGTAAAAAACTTACTGATCTAACATTTTTGGCAGGGAATAGTACTATAAAAGAATTACAGCTTTCAGATGTTGATTCTCTAGAATTTGTGAAATCTATGAAAAATTTGTATAAAATAAATTTTTGGAATTGTAAAAGTGGAGATTTATCACCATTGTTAGAGTGTCCATCACTAAGAGAGGTTGCATTTCACCCTGAAAAGAGACATTACTCTCACAAAAAAGATGAAATAAATAATTTGTTACAAGAAAAGCTTCAAAGCCATTAGGATAGGTATCTTCTAATAAAGGTTACATTCCAAAACCTGGTGAAAGAACTTTTGAAGGTTATGTAAGAAATAATGTTTCAAAGCCGCAAAAAGTTTTGATATTAAAGAGTTTGGAACACTATTAGAAACGTGACATTGAAATGACATGATGTTGCCCGCTCACTGGAAAAAGCCGCTTTAGATTATTTGATAGGTGAATAGGTTTCTTGGACAACCGTTCACAGTTTACTAGTAGACTGGGTGTAAAATCTATATAGCTCGTAATGAGATGGGAAATGTACGCAAATTACGACTTCTCACTTAACTAGTTTACTTAGTTTCCATCAAAGAAATGTAATCCTTTTAATAACGAATTAGGAGTGATGAAATTGTTTAGTTTTTTTCGTAAAAAAAGGTCATTTGAAATTGATATAGACTGGTTTAATAAAATGCTAATAGCAGTTTTAGAAAAACTTCCGAGTGAATATTCAATTTATTTAAATCAAATAAATGAAGGGATTTTACAAGGTGTTTTTCCGGTAACTGGATATTTAAATCATTATATTGGTGTTTCATTTCATAGGGAAGTTATTAAAAAATATAAAAAAAAAGGTGAAAAAAATTTTTCTATAACTGGTGTTAAAATATTTAATGAAAATATAAGAAAAGATGTAAATCTTGAGATTTTTTTTAACAACAGAGTAATTGCAGGTGTCTCCTCTGATGTTGAATTAATCCAATCTGATTTAGACCTAAGTAAAATAAACATTGACTTTGTTAAAGTAAAAGAAATAACGATAGAAGGTACCGTAAAAAGAAAACTACTGTCTTGGGGAATTCAAAACTTTAATGAGAGTGAAGTATTTGAAGTAAAAGTAGAAGAGCGTAGTATGTTACATTTAAGGGATTTATCTGATGGTGATTTCTTGGCTATTGAAGATGGTGATTTCTATTTAATCAGTATTTCTCTCAAAGAAGTATTAAAAATTTCATCTGTACATTATGAAAATATTAAGATGAATTTATTTGATCTATTAGAGGACGAGATATATTCATATATCCAAGAATAAGAAATGGATAACATGAGTTTTTTGATTCATTAAGTAGACGAATTGAGAAGAGCTCTAACGAACAACGAGATGCAGCGTAATAGTTCATGAAGGATTTTATGAAGCTATTAGAAGGCATACAATGAAAAATTGTGGGGGGAGGTAATGGAAGTCATAAAATTTAAATTGATGTTATATGCTCCTGGGTTAGTAATGTTCGATCCTTTAACTTTAAATAACTTCTTAGAGAAAAATAACATTGTTGAAACCGATTTGTTAAAAATCTTTAGTAACAATGAAAAAATAGGCCAGGATGTTATTTCTCAAGGTTGCATTATTCCGATTTACGAGATTCCTGAACTTGATGATTACTATCAAATAATAATTAATCCTGAACAGGGAAATACTTTGATATCTGAAGAAAATCACATCTTTATTACAAATCCTTTTCCTCTACACGTTTCTAGTGGAAATCTTATTATATCGGATATCTCGGCTATAATTGATTGGGATAAAAATTATTACTTACACTATGAAAGTATAAAAAATAATAGTTACGACAATTGTAGCAGTGTGCAGATGTCAAAGAACAATTACTCAGTTAGAATAACAGGATACTATGGGGGAAATGTGAAATCTAATATAGAGTTTGGCTATATTTTTAATTTTAGTGCAACTGAAAAGCTACCACGCTTTGATTTTACAAAGAGTATCGATGAGTATAATTTTGTAGTTGATCCTGAAAATCGAAGGACTGAATGATACTACCTTTTTGATTAGAACAAAACAGGAACATATATAGAAGACTACATAAGTCTTTCTTTATATGTGTTTTTTTGTATTCAAAATGGTATTATATGGTATAACTAATTATTATCCTCATTTGGGACAATTTTTTTATATGTTTTTCTTTTATATTGAAATACGAAAATCTAATCGCATCAAAAGAATTTAGTTGTGAAAGAAGTGATGGTCATAATAAAGAAAAGAAATTTTGATGAAATAATTGATAGCTTAGAACATCGAAATAGAATTCCTAAAATTAGTGAGTTTACGAGAGAGGATTGTTTATTCTTATATGAGAAACTTGCCGATAATAAAATTGAGGCAGATCACATTTTTTTATCTTATGAAAAAGCAAGAAACTATAATAAAGAGTATCACGAAGATTTTAGTGAATTTAAAGAAAGCCATTGGATATTCGCCGAAACTGGTAGAGGTGATTTTTGGATAATTGATCTTGATGATATTAAATCACCGCCAACAATATTTTTTTATGATCATGATCTTGAAGATTTTAGTCCTGAAAACATGTTGAATATGTCAATGAATATATTAGAGTGGTTTGAGCTAGCAGAATTAGTTTCTCAACTTCATAACAAAAATTTTTATGATGAACATTTTAGATTAAAGGAGCATTGGAAACAAAAAGCCATTGAAGAAATTGAAAAGATTAAAAAAGGACTTTCAAAAACATCCCCTTTTCAATTATTTTGAAAGATACATTCTTGTAAAGGAAGATCAGATCTGTTGAAAGTTAAAAGGGGCTATATATCAGTGAAACAGTATGTAGAATCCGAGGGTAGCTTAATATACTACAAATGTAATAATGTTGATTTTGCAAAAGGTAACGGACAATTATTTACAGAATTTGAAAATGGAATTGCAACTAGGCAAATTAACATAATCAATAATGATATGTATATTTCTTCATCATTGAAAGATTGGAACGAAAATATTGGATTTTTATTGTACGATGGACATGTTGATAGTTTAGATTTAAGCGATAGTGTACCTATTACTAGAGTAGAATTTGAAAGTAAGTGGAAGAAGGCTGCTTTAGTTCATGTTAACAAATCTCAAATAAACTACTTAAAAGGTGATGCTGCTCTTCCCTTAGAAGAAAATACACTAATCATTCATGTTGTTAACATATTAGGATTATGGGGAAAAGGTTTTGTTCTATCTCTATCAAAGCAATTCCCTGTTGCAAAGAAGGAATATTTAAAATGGTCTAAAGACAAAGAGGCATTTAGGTTAGGAGAAGTTCAGTTTGTATGTTTTGGGCAACAGAAAAATACTTTTATTGCAAATATGCTTGCACAAAAAGGTGTAAGGAAAAATTACAAAGATAGTACAAAGTATATTGATTATGATGCACTTCGTTTATGTTTAAAAAAAGTTGCAAGATTTTCATTAATAAATAGATTATCGATACAGATGCCTAAAATTGGTTCGGGATTAGCAGGTGGGGACTGGAGGGAGATTGAAAAAATAATAAATGAGGAATTGATTTATTACAAAATAAAATGTAGTGTTCTTGAATTATGAAAACAGTAAATAAAGAGTAGGATAGTGGTAATGAACAATTAAAAGGGGTTATGGTGATTTGTTTTTTGTATTTTATTAACCATTAACTAAATTTTTAGCGGAATAATTCGATAAATTTTACATCATCGACCACCATTACATGCAGTGGGTGGAGTTTTTTACATAGATAGTTTATTGATTTGTGAAATAAAGGGATTTTATCGCCTGTTTATCATTACTGTAGAAAATAAATATGGCAAAGGAAATTAATAATGGCTGATAGAAAATTGAATAGAGAAGAGCTTATCGTGCTGGTAACTAGAATAATGAATGCTGAAATTAAGACTGAAGCGGAGGATGACCAGTTATTAGAAGAGAATCTTGATAACGTAATTGATCCTGAAGCTGCTAACTACATTTTTTATGATAATTTACTCCCTGAGGAAGTAGTTGATAAAGCTTTGAGCTATAAACCCATCCAACTATAATAACTATCTGACAAACGTTATCGTGATTTAAGTTGGGGAAGTGGCTGTAAATTACCAACAGTCCATATCATATTTTAAATGCGTAAGTATTAGGAGAACATTATGAGAAAAATAAAATTCATTAATAGATATCATAAACGAGCAGTGTTAGAGGATGATTTTGTTAAGTTAGAAAAAGCTCTAGAAAAAAAGTTGCCAGATTCTTATATCGAATTTTATAGATTATCAAATGGTGGGGTACCAGAAGAAAATACTATCTATGACGGGGATGAGGAAGTATTTAATATCAGCTTTTTATATCCATTATTGGCAAAAGAAACAGAATGTACAATTTCGGAAAATGTATTTTTTATGATTAAGCAGCATGTTTTAGGAAATAGATTATATCTTCCTTTTGGAGAGGATGGATCAGGTAACATATTATATTTGGATTTTAATTTCAATGAACCCACAGTTTGTGCATGTTTTTTTGATGAGCCGGATGAAGAAACTGGTTTGCCATATACTCACATTGAGATTGCTGAAAATCTATTCGAGTTTCTTGAAATACTAGAAGAATACAGGAAAGAGTAGTAAGTTATTTAATGGTTTAGTTTACCTAGGTGGATTTGAGACAAATATCTAAGACATCAAAAATACGTTTTATTTTTGTTTTCATCAGCTATCTCACAAAAAAGAAACCCTTTTGTATTTCACAAAAGGGTTTCTATCAGTAAAGGAAGTATATTAAATTGTGTATACTTTAAATTATTTAGCTAATAAAATTTCTTCTAAGTTTTCTAATGCTAATTTGTTACCATAAGCAGAATAGTCTAACCAAGGGTTTTCTTCAATAACGATTACTTGATTATTTTGAACAGCTTTTAAACTTTGCCAAATAGGGTCGTTTTGTAATTCATCAAAGACTTGCTGACTACCTTCATCCACGGAAGATACTAAAACGAACATCGTATCCGGATTGTAGTCAGGTAGTACTTCTTTTGAAATGTTCTCCCAGTTTTTATCGATTGCTTCGATACCAGGTGCTGGAGTAAATCCTAAATCTTCAAATAAAATCGGACCTAATGGACGCTCCATACCATAAACTCGGATACCTTTTGCAGATACGCGAACCGCCATGACAGTACCTTCGCCAAGCTTATCTTTAGCTAATACTTTTACTTCTTCAACTTTTGCATCGTAGTCCGCAATGAATTGTTCAGCTGTTTCAGTACGATCAGTAATTTCAGCAATGTTGTTTAAGTGATCTTTCCAACGGCCTTCATCTAGATTAATGACATGCGTTGTTGCGATTGCTTCATATTTATCTAAACCATGTTTTTCAGCGAATTCAGCATCGATGAAAATTTCATCCGGTTGTAATGCGATTAAAGCTTCCATATCAGGCTCTTTTGTGAAACCTAAATATTCAGTTTCTGGGAAACGCTCTTCTTGTAATGGTAAGAAATCACTTGTAGTTGTTCCTACAGGTGTAATTTCTAGAGCTTGTAAGTTACCAGTTAAGAAAATAGAAATTGATGCTACGTCTTTGTCGTATGTAACACTTTCTTTAATTGGTGTAGTTTCTTTCTCAGTTGTAGTTTCTTCTGATGTTTTGTCATTTCCACATGCAGCTAATGTAAATACAGATAGTGCAGTGAACAGACTTAAAATTGTTTTTTTCATAGGACTCTCCTAAAAAGTGATTTTGATAATCATTATCAATCAAATGACCACTTTGGTAGTATATTATTATTTTTAGTAAAAAACAATCTATTTTTTTGATTTAAATAAAATATATAAGAAATATGGAGCACCAACTGCAGACACAATAACGCCAGCAGGTATTACACTAGGTTCAAAAATGGAACGGGCAAGCGTGTCAGATAGAACAAGAATAACAATTCCCACAAATGCAGAAATCGGTAATAAATGTTCATGAGCAGGTCCGACTAAGCGTCTTGCAATATGTGGGGCAACGAGACCAATAAATCCAATACCACCAGTCATTGCAACACTTGCACATGAAAGGGCAACAGCTAAAAATAAGAGTTTAATACGCTCGCTTTGAACCTTTGTCCCAATACTTGTAGAAATAGAATCGCCTAATGAAAAGCTATTTAATGTTTTACTCTTCATAAATGCTAAAGGCAGGAGTATACAAATCCATGGAAGTAATGCGTATACATGAATCCAATCACGTCCCCAAACATTTCCCAAAAGCCAACTTGCTGCAAAAGAATATGTTTTCTCATCAAGCTGTAATGATAAATACAGTGTTAATGCATTAAATCCAGCAGCAATGGCAATCCCAACTAACAGTAAGCGGGTTGGTAATACCCCTTTTTGTCGCTCATATGAAAAAAACATAATAAGTGAAGCAGCGATGATTCCACCTGCAAAAGTAAATAAAGGAATAGCTAAGGCAGGTATTGTATTGATCGTTGTAAAATACGTCATGTAAATCATTAAACCTGCTCCAGCACCAGCATGGATGCCTAGTATCCCTGGATCTGCTAAAGGATTTCGTGTTATTCCTTGAAATATTGCGCCGGCAACACCAAGCCCAGCTCCAGCAAGGATTGTAATGATAATACGAGGCAAACGATACTCAAACAACACCATTTCCTCAATTTCTGTTCCTTGACCTAAAAAAGTTAATAGTACATTGATAGGTGCAATTTTTAAAGAACCCGTATTCAACCCATATAAAACTGTTGCACATGTCAATAATGTAAGGATGAGCATAACTTGACGAGTACGTTTTTTTCGTTTTTGAAAAATATTCATAGTGCTCGTTTCTCCTTTCGTGCAATCATTAAGAAGAATGGCACACCAATCATAGCGACAATGACACCAATGGCAAATTCTTTAGGTGGATCTATTGTACGCGCTACTAAATCAGCGATAACTAATAATAACGCACCAAGCAAAGCGCTAATTGGTAATACAAAGCGATAGTCAACACCTACAAATTTGCGTGCAATATGTGGAATCACTAAACCGACAAAGGCAATAGAACCGACTGCTGCTACAGAAACGCCTGCTAGTAAGAGGGCGAAAATGATAGCTAAAATGCGAATTCGCTTCGTATTCAAACCTAAATTTATAGCCATCTCTTCACCCATCGCCATAATCGATAGGGATTTCCCTAGTAACATCGCAGCGATTAAAACAGTTACGATAATGGGTGCTATTGCGATAAGTTGTGGCCATTCAACTCCTGCAACCCCACCTGCGTACCAAAAGGCAAGGTCTTGGCTTAATTCGAAGTAAATGGCAATGCCAGCTGTCAGTGAATACAACATTGAGGCAATAACTGTTCCAGCTAGTGTTAACTTAAGCGGTGTTAATCCACCTGGTGCATTCATCCCGAGAAAAAAGATAAAAAGTGTTGTGCACGTTGCCCCGATAAATGATAGAATCATCAATAAAGTAAATGGAATATTTGGGAATATTACGAAGCTAATCGCAACAACAAAGGTTGCCCCAGCATTGATACCGAGGACTCCTACATCAGCGAGTGGGTTTCGCGTTACTCCTTGCATTAAAGTTCCAGCTACAGCAAACGCCGCTCCTACTAGTGCAGAAGCTAATACCCGAGGAAATCGGACTGAATGTAAAACTTGATGTTCCACATTTGATTCATCAAATTGCCAAATTGCTTCCCATACTGTTGATAAGGGTAACGATTTTGCGCCAAATGAGAGTGCGAAAAAAAGACTACATAGTAATAAGATGGTGCTAATTAGAAGCGTTGTATAAAATGCTTTTGTATTTGTTTTACAAAGAAGTTGATTAGTATTCATATATTCTCCTCTGCAATTGAATCTGTAGGAATACAAACAGGTAAACCAGTTTTAGGTTCATTTAATATCGTTGCTTCAATTTGAAATACTTCTTTTAACATAGGTTCAGTGACAACTTCAACAGGATTGCCTTCCGCACGAACTTCACCATTTTTAATACAGACGATGTGATCAGCAAAACGAGTGGCGTGATTCAAATCATGAACAACCATAATAATTGTACGTTGCTGTTCTTCATTTAACTTACGAATTAGCTTTAATACGTCTAGTTGATGTCCCATATCTAAAAAGGTTGTCGGTTCATCTAAAAGTAAAATCGGTGTTTTTTGTGCAAGAGCTAAAGCAATCCAAGCACGTTGCCGTTGACCACCTGAAAGTTCATCTACGGGGCGTTCTTCAAAAGCAGTTAAACCAGTAGCTTCAATAGCCCAATTGATAATTTGAAAATCTTCTTTTGAATGTGTGCTAAAGGATTTTTGGTGCGGGTAACGCCCATAAGCTACGAGCTCACTTACAGTTAATCCATCTGGTGCAATTGGATTTTGAGGTAAAATAGCTAATTTTTTTGCAACTTCCTTCGTTGAATATTGATGAATTTTCTTGCCATCGAGGAAAACATGTCCATTTTTAGGTTGTAGTAGACGAGCTAAAGTCTTTAGAATGGTTGATTTTCCAGAACCATTTGCTCCTACGAGAGCAGTGATTTTTCCAATAGGTATTGAAAGATTTAAATTCTCAACGATAATTTTTTCATCATATGAAATGGTAAGGTTTTCAGTTTGTAATGTTTTAATCATAGTTGTCCTTCTTTATATGAATTTTTAAATGAAAAATGTTTTCAATAGAGGTTTAGATTATACAGAATTAGAGAGATTGTCAATTTCAATAGAGTAGTTAATCTGGATAAAATCATCACTATTAGTGCTGGTCCGTTATTGAGACAAAATAGTTTACGTCAGATGAAGAGTGTTTTTTACAGGACAATCCCTTTACAGAGTAGGATAGTTTAGGCGAGGAAATATGCTGAGTACATGAAATTTAAATTCGACAATATGAGCAATGGAGATGGAATTAAAAAAATGTCAGTGAGAGGATGCCCATGATGAGAAAATATCATTTTAATGACAGTGTAATTAAAATAGATCCAAGGTATTTAGAAGAAGGAGTCCGTGTTGCAGAGGAAGAGCAGTTTGAATCGATTCGTATTAAGGCCTTTGTTGATGATGTTGATTTTAAGTGTGATTTAGATCTTGCTCCTTTAAAAGATAAGAAATTTATTAAACATCTGGCGATTAACAACAATTTCAAATTAAAAAGTGTTGCCAATATTGAAGCTCTTTATTCTTTGGTGAATATGATTGATTTTAGGGTATCCTTGCAAATCCCTATTGATTTTTCACGATTAAAACAACTAGAAGAACTATATCTCTTTAATAGTTGTTATGAAAACTTAGAAACACTTACAAATTTAAAAAGTCTTTATATTTTTGGATATTCAAAACAAAATTGTCATGAGTTGAGAACATTAAAAGAATTGGTTTATCTACGACTAAGTGGGTCTAAAAAACTGGAATCACTTGAAGGTGTTGAAGACTTAGAAAACTTAGAAACTTGCTGGTTGGCAAAAAACAATTGCCTATCTGAAGCAAATAGCATTTCCAAATTAAGTAGACTAGAGTGGTTGCATGTAGAAGGTTGCAAAAACCTAATGGATTATTCTTTTTTGAATGATAATGGCTCGATAAAAAAATTGTTGATTTCTGATCTAGCCTCATTGGAGTTTGTAAAAACCATGAGTGCATTAGAGACCATTAACTTTTGGAACTGTAAATCAGGGGACTTAACGCCATTACTAGAATGTCCGACATTAAAAGAGGTTTCTTTTCATCCACAGAAGAAGCATTACTCTCATAAAAGAGACACTATAAACAATCTACTGAAAAACAAGAGCTAAACAAAAAAGATTTTAACATGTTCCAAATACTTATTTAATATAAAGGAAGTAAGAGGCAAAAGATTTATAAAAAACAATACAAGGTCAATTAAGAGGTGGAAGTTCATGGGGAATGAAGTTGAGGGTTATATTTATGAATTAGAAAAATTAATAGAACTAGCTGATCGGGAAAAAGATAAATATTTATTCATAGACCCAGTATATGAAATAATCGATGAGATTGAAGAATTAGGTTATGCATTTGATTTTGTAGAGCCTATATTCTTATTAGTTGAAAGAAGCCCTGATATTGATTTTGGTGGTCCAGGGCCATTGGGTAGTTTTTTAGAAAAGTTTTATCACAATGGTTATGAGGATATATTAGTAAAATCATTACAGCGTAAACCTAAAGAATATACGATTTATTTATTAGAACGACTTTGTAATGATGAAAGTAATCCAAAAAGAAAAGAATATTGCACTTTATTAGATTCGTTAAAATAGAAAAGTTATAGTAGACTCAAAAAATTTAATGATGAACCATGAGGTGAGTAAAGTGGAATTTGAAATAATAATCAACCCTAATTTTGGGATTGGAATACGTGATCCAGAAGATACAACGATATCCGAAGCACTAGATAATAGGTATGTTAATACTCAATATTTTACAATAAAATGGAATAATATATCATTAAGTATCAATTATGGAACACAAATAGCTGAAGGCATAAGTGATGTTATTAAAATGTTAGAGGCAATAAAAAATAAAGAGGAGCGGTTTGTAGTCACTTTCCCAAGTCAAGCATTTTTCGAAACATGGATATGTAAAATTGAAAAATGTGATATTAACATTGATTGGGATAGTCGTGATGACTATAGGAGTATTACGGTAAAAACTGATTTATTTATAAAAGAGTGGCTCAAGTTATTGCATCAACTACGACAGGTCTTGGTGGAAACTGGATATAATGGTGCAAATCTAATGGATTTTTATTTACTTAAAAACCTTGAAAGATTTCATTCTTAACAAAATAAAATTTAGTATTTAACGTTCTAGGAGAAGATTCATTGCGAGTACCGCAAACAATATAGATAGATCATTTAGCTGGTGAGATTATTATCCACTCTCTAAGTTTATGGGGAAAATTTTTATTAATTTTTGACTAGCCCTTATTATAAAACAACTGTGCGTCATTGGAGGTATTAAAAACACTATGCCATTATGGAATGATTTTATAGCTGTCGAAATTCCCAATGCAGGAAGCGGTAAATGGTTACAAATAATAAACAATTCAAAGCCGTATTGTGTTGGAATAAAAAAAGAAGAATTAGTGATTTCAAGATATCATGAAAAGCACAGTATACAATATGAATATCTTGATTTGAAAATAATTGGTACAGATTACGGAGAATGGGGAGGAGAATTAAAAGTAATTTATGCTGACTCGACTGAAATATTATTAAAAAAATGCAATATAAAATCAATATTTGAGTATAAAGGGGATCTATATTTTCTAGAAGGATTAGAACATATGTATCTAAATGAAGGTAGTTTGTATAAATTAGTTTACGATGGTACTAGCATTTCCTTTAGCGAGTGTCTTGATTTAAAAGAGTGTCCAATTGCTTTTTATATATTTAATGAAAACTTATATGTAATATCTAGCGAAAATTTATTTGCAATATCTAATGAAGATGGAACATATAAAAAAAATATTGTATTCAAACACTTTCCATTTAGTGCATTTGTACCGAACTCACTAGTTGTGTATAAAGGAGATTTTATTATAGGGATGAGAGGAGGATTAGGGCGGATAGAATATTCAAATACTAATAATGTGCAGTATATGCGATTGAAAAAATGAAGAGGAACACAGACAAAAATACATATTGTATGAGTATGTCATGATCCGTTTGGATTATCGAGAGGTCATAGTCAATCATTCACTGAGAATAAAGGTTAATAATCGTAGGTTCAACTCATTACATAAAAACGATTGCTATACGAAAAAAAATGGATATTACCTTAGAGGCATTACTGGAGCATCAGCAAATAGTGCAAAAGAACTTATGAAAGAATTCGAAAGTAAAAAATGTAGAATATAAGGATGGTGTCGAAAAAATGTCAGTTGAAATTATTTTTAAAGATGTTGAAAATGAATCTGTTAAACCTCGACTTGGCGGATATAGCTTCTTACCTGAAAATATTGATTGGCCATTAAATCCAAATGGAGATAAATTAACACTTGTATTAAGTTTACCAACGAATTTTCTTAATAAAACGCTGAATTTAAACTTACCACAAGAACACGTGCTATCCGTTTTTACTACGTATAAAAAAGATGATTATTTTTTAGATTTAATTACTTTTCATGGAGATAAAGAAGAATTTAAAAACATAAAAAATGGATTTACAAAAGTTTTATTACACGAAGCTGGTGATATTCGAAGTGAATCAGATTACTTAATACCAGGACAAGAGTTCACTTTTGGGGAGGAATTGAATTTAGATTTAGAAGCTGTAGATGATGAAGATTTGGATGAAATAGAGATTTACTGCGGTTCATTGATTGGGAATATACCATCTCTATTACAAATAGAAAACTTGGGTTTGGATGATTATCAATTTTGTCTACAAATTTATGGCGGTGATTTTCCGGAAGGATTTCATGATATATTTAGCCTAAGTGACTCGATCGGATATTTGTTCATAAATAAATATTATGATCAGGATGATGCAGGTGTTTTTTTTACACAATGTACATAGAACAAAGACTTTCAACACACCAGGTAAAATAATAATCTGAAAATGAATGGGAAGATAATAATAATTTATTTGAAAGTAGGAATGCTCAATGAAATTTTCATTAATTAAAGATAATCCTCGTTTTCAGTTTGTCCCAATAAAAAGTGGTGAAGTTGAACAAGTGGAAGATGAACTAGGCATTGTTTTTCCAAAAGAATTAAAGCTTTTTTTCACAGAGATCGGTTATGGTTCTTTTGTTGGCGAGGATGAGCTAGACGAAAATTGTGTGTTAAGTCCAGCATACATTAGAGATTTTCGATTAAGACAAGGTTTTTTTGATGCTTATCCAAACTACGATGAAGCAAATAAATTAGTCTTCTTTATTGGATGGGAATCAGTACCTTTTTCAATCGAATTAACAGATGGAGAACAAAATGCTGTCTATGATAACGAAAAGAAGATTGCAAACTCTCTTGAAGAATTTTTATTGAAGATCATCGAAGATCCTGAATACTTCCAACAGGATTAGTCCGTGAGGTATCAAGGTAAGAATGAAGATGATTGCATATGATATGGACGATGCTTACTATAGAACTTACTTATAGATATAATGATTCTAGTGAACTTTTATTTCATGAAATGAGGGGGCGTTTACGTATGAACATTGGGGAGACTTATTTAGAAATTGTTCAAAAAAGATTTAAAAGTGTGAAAGAGTTAGGGGATAAAACACTTTCACAATTGGATAATGAACAACTGCACTGGGCTATTAATGAAGAATCCAATAGCATTGCCGTTATTGTAAAACATGTTAGTGGAAATATGATATCGAGATGGACAGACTTTTTAACGACTGATGGTGAGAAAGCAACTAGAAATCGTGATGATGAATTTACTGATAGCCTTCAAACAAAAGAAGAGATCATGACAGTATGGGAACAGGGCTGGCAAGTATTTTTACATGCTTTACAAGGATTAACAGAAGCTGATTTACAAGGGTTTGTCACGATAAGGGGAGAACAGCATTCTGTGATAGATGCTATTGAAAGACAAATGTCCCATTACTCACTGCATGTTGGACAGATTGTTTACATTGCTAAGCAACTAAAGGGCTCAGAGTGGCAAACAGTAAGTATTGCAAGGGGACAGTCTCAGGCTTTTACAGAGTCCATGTTAAAAAAACATCAATAATAAGAAGAAAATCGTAGCACATGGGCTGCTACGATTTTTTGCTGATTTGTCTTCTGTGCAAAATAAAGTTGATACATTGAGGTTACTGGTGGCGTCTGATACAGAGCCTCTGCAGATTTGGCAAAAATTGCGATTGACTTACAGGAAACAATTTAGGCATTTAAATACTAACAATAGAACCCCTATGCATCATAGCTAAAGTATGATACATAGGGGTTCTATGTTTAGTTTCATGACAGAAGAACAAAAATAGAAAAATTATGATTCGAAGATCAAAAAAATGAAAAAAAGGTTTGAATTTATCTATTTCGTCCGATATAAGAAGGGTAGGGAAGCGGCATTCTTATCGAGTTTTTATCATCGAGTATAGTGCAAGTAAAAGAAAACACAAAATTATACAAAAACACACATCTAAAGAATTAATGAAGACAAGAGGGGAAATGTTGCATGAAAAAATTATTTGGGAGTTTTAAGGGCAAGCTTTACACATTATTTGCTCTTATCTTGTTAGTTCCAGTTATTACTGTTGGAAGTTTTGCGTATCTTTCAGCAAAAGATTCGATAAAAGAAGAAATATTATTTAGTGCAAATGAAAGTGTCAATATGTTAAATACGGTTATTGATAAAACCATAAGTGAAAAGGTAAACGACATTAAGGTTCTTAGTGATGAAATAGATGCTTCCAAGTATGATCAGAAGGGAGCCGCAATATTACCAGAATTCCATGAATATATGGAGATGAATCCAAATGTTTTAAGCGTTTATATTGGAACGAATGATGGAGAAGTCATTCTAGAACCACAATCGAATAGCGCGGATTACAATGTTTTAGAAAGAGATTGGTATAAAGAGGCTACGGCTTTAAAGGGCGAAACTTTAATAACAAATCCTTATGTTGATGCAGGAACTGGAGATATGGTCGTTACCATTGCTCGCCAAGTAAAAGATCAATCTGGCGTAGTGGCTATTGATATTAAATTAACAGATATTCAAAAAGTCGCAGATTCAATTAGTATCGGAAAAAATGGATATCCTTCTGTTTTTGATGAAAATAGAATGGTCATTTCACATCCTACTTTAGAAGTAGGTACGGAATTAAAAGACCACTTCATCGATAAGATGTACGAAAGTGAATCTGGCACGTATGAATATGTCTTTGACGGTGATGACCGTATTCTGTTCTTTGCAACGAATGAATTGACAAATTGGAAAATTACAGGAACAATTTTTGCGGAGGAAATTGATAAATCAGCATCTCCCATTTTATATAATACATTGCTTGTCCTAATTGCTGCGATTGTCATAAGTACCATTGTTATTTACTTTGTCATGAAGAGTATTATAAAACCGATTCAATCACTAAAGGATAGTGCCGTTACTATTAGTAAAGGTGATTTAACAGAGAAAGTGACAATTACCTCTAAAGATGAGATTGGACAGCTCGGCGAAGCCTTTAACGATATGCAAGACAGTTTAAGAACGCTCATTCAAAAAATAGAACAAAATGCTGAGGAGGTAGCATCGTCGGCAGAGGAGCTTACAGCCAATGCCAATCACACGAGCATTGCCACAGAGAAGGTTGCGATTTCGATTCAGGATGTTGCGACAAGTGCAGACACGCAAACGACGAGTGCCAACAAGAATGCAGAATCTTTACATGAACTGTCTAAGGCCATTCTTCATATAGCGGAAATCTCTTCTACTGTGACGGATCTTTCGCAGCACGCGACGTTACAAGCGGATGAAGGTGGAAAGGCAGTACAAGATACAAAGAATCAAATGCAATCGATCCATTCATCAGTAACAGATTCAAACACGAAAATTCAGACATTACATGAACGCTCTCAGCAAATTACGTCCATTTTAGATGTCATTACAAGCATTGCAGATCAAACAAACTTACTTGCTCTGAATGCAGCGATTGAGGCGGCAAGAGCAGGGGAGCATGGAAAAGGCTTTGCAGTTGTTGCAGATGAAGTAAGAAAGTTGGCGGAGCAATCACAGGAATCTGCCAAACAAATTTTTGAACTAATCCATGGCATACAGTTAGAAACAGAACAATCTGTCAACATCATGGCTAAAGTTACAGAGGATGTTCAAAATGGTCTACATGTATCTGATGAAGCGATCTCGAAATTCCAAGTGATTAAGGCAAGCATGGATAAAATTACTCCTCAAATGGAAGAGGTATCCTCTGCTTCTGAAGAAATGTCAGCGGGTGTACAAGAGGTAGCAGCTATTACGGAGGATTTGGCATTCTCAGCGAAAGGAAATTCAGCTGCTTCAGAGGACGTAGCAGCGTCTACAGAGGAACAATTAGCTTCGATGGAAGAAATTAATGCTTCAGCACAAGCTCTAGCACATATGGCAGATGAGTTAAAACAGCTAATTAGTCAATTTAAATATTAGTAGAATAAAACATACGAATAAACGAGGCTAGGACATAACTAGCTGATATTAAAAAAAAAAGAGAAATCGAACAGCATTGATTTCTCTTTTTTCTTTACCTTATTTCTCTGTTAATAATGGCAGTGTATTTTAGGAGATTTAATACCATCAATGCAAAGCCCATTTCGTTTTCAATTTTTGATGATCCACGGACAGAAAATCGGGTGAAACGCAAATTGGCCTTCAAGAAACCAAAACAGGTTCTACATCGATTTTTCGTTGTCGATAGATGGCACCTTGTTTTTCCCATTTTTATGTTTTCTGTACGAAAGCGAAGCGACAGCAATCATCCTATCTAAAGAGATATTCTATGTTTAGTTTGACGATGAAAAAGTGCGAAATAGAAGAATTTATGTTAGTTAAAACAAAAAAATGAAACAGGGGTTTGAAATGAATTATTTCTTCCGATAAAAGCAGGGTAGGTTGTAAGTAGAGAAGGGAAGCGGCATTCTTGCTGAGTCTAAATCATTGAGTATAGTGCCAGTAAATGAGAATACAAAAATACATATCTTAAGAACTAATGGAGACAAAAGGAGAACTGTTGCATGAAAAAATTATTTGGAAGCTTTAAGGGCAAGCTTTATACATTATTTGCTCTTATCTTGCTAGTTCCAGTTATTAGTGTTGGGAGTTTTGCGTATCTTTCGGCAAAAGAGTCGATAAAAGAAGAAATATTATTTAGTGCAAATGAAAGTGTAAATATGTTAAATACGGTTATTGATAAAACCATAAGTGAAAAAGTAAACGACATTAAGGTTCTTAGCGAGGAAATAGATGCTTCTAAGTATGAACAGAAGGGAGCCGCTATATTAACAGATTTCCATGAATATATGGAGATGAATCCAAATGTTTTAAGCGTTTATATTGGAACGAATGATGGAGCTTTTATTAAAGAACCAAAAACGAATATGGGAGATTATAATCCTTTGGAAAGGGATTGGTTTAAGGAGGCTAAGGCATTAAAAGGTGAAACTTTAATATCGAGTCCTTATATTGATGCAGTAACTGGAGATATGGTCGTTACCATTGCTCGCCAAGTAAAAGATCAATCTGGCGTAGTAGCTATTGATATTAAATTAACAGAGATTCAAAAAGTCGCAGATTCAATCAGTATCGGAAAAAATGGATATCCTTCTGTTTTTGATGAAAATAGAATGGTCATTTCACATCCTACTTTAGAAGTAGGTACGGAATTAAAAGACAGCTTCTTCGATAAGATATACGAAAGCGAATCTGGTACGTATGAATATGTCTTTGAAGGTGATGACCGTATTCTGTTCTTTGCAACGAATGAATTGACGGATTGGAAAATTACGGGGACTATTTTTGCGGAGGAAATTGATAAATCAGCATCTCCTATTTTATATAATACGTTGCTTGTCCTAATTGCAGCGATTGTCATAAGTACCATTGTTTTTTACTTTGTCATGAAGACGATTATAAAACCGATTCAATCACTAAAGGATAGTGCCGTAACCATTAGTAAAGGTGATTTAACAGAGAAAGTGACAATTACCTCTAAAGATGAAATTGGACAGCTCGGCGAAGCCTTTAACGATATGCAAGACAGTTTAAGAACGCTCATTCAAAGAATAGAACAAAATGCTGAGGAGGTAGCATCGTCGGCAGAGGAGCTTACAGCCAATGCCAATCAAACGAGCATTGCCACAGAGAAGGTTGCGATTTCGATTCAAGATGTTGCGACGAGTGCAGACACGCAAACGACGAGTGCTAACAAGAATGCAGAATCGTTACATGAACTGTCTAATGCCATTCTTCATATAGCGGATATCTCTTCTACTGTGACGGATCTTTCACAGCACGCGACGCTACAAGCAAATGAAGGTGGACAGGTAGTACAAGAGACGAAGAATCAAATGCAATCGATCCATTCATCAGTAACGGATTCAAATACGAAGATTCAGACATTACATGAACGCTCTCAGCAAATTACGTCCATTTTAGATGTCATTACAAGCATTGCAGATCAAACAAACTTACTTGCTCTCAATGCAGCGATTGAGGCGGCAAGAGCAGGGGAACATGGAAAAGGCTTTGCAGTGGTTGCCGATGAAGTAAGAAAATTGGCAGAGCAATCTCAGGAATCTGCCAAACAAATTTTCGAGCTCATTCATGGAATCCAAACAGAAACAGAACAATCTGTCAACATTATGGCAAAAGTTTCAGATGATGTTCAAAATGGTCTACGAGTAACAGATGAAGCGATTGCTAAGTTCCAAGTAATTATGACAAGCATGAATGAAATTACACCTAGGATGGAAGAGGTGTCTTCTGCTTCTGAGCAAATGTCAGCGAGTGTACAAGAAGTAACAGCTGTAACGGAGGATGTAGCGTTCTCAGCAAAAGGCAATGCAGCTGCTTCCGAGGATGTAGCGGCATCTACAGAGGAACAATTAGCCTCGATGGAAGAAATCAATGCTTCCGCACAAGCTCTAGCACATATGGCCGATGAGCTAAAACAACTAGTTAGTCAATTTAAATATTAAAAGAATCTAACGTAAAAAAAACGCCATTCCTCTTTTGAGGATGGCGTTTTTGTATCATTATCGATCTTCTTCCCAACAATCTGTATTTTTCAATGTTGGAATTGATTTTGCATAAAATACAGGGTTTTTACCTGCATTCCGTTGCTCTGTAAAGTCGTCTAAAACAAGGAACGCAATTTTGCCAAGTAACATGATGATGGCAATATTGATCAAAGCCATTAGTCCCATGAACAGATCTGCTAAGTTCCAAACAAGCTGTACTTGCGCGACAGAACCAAACATCACCATAGCAAGCACTAAAATACGGTAGCCGAACATCCAACCTTTATGAGCATTGATAAACTCAATATTAGATTCACCGTAATAGTAATTTCCGACTATGGAACTAAATGCAAAGAAAATAATAGCAATAGCGATAAAGTAAGGAGCCCAATCACCTACATGTACAGCTAAGGAATTTTGTGTAAGAATAATTCCATTACTTTCACCAGTATTATATAGATCCGCTAAAATAATGATAAACGCTGTTGCTGAACAAATCATGATTGTATCAAAAAAGACGCCTAAACTTTGCACAAGCCCTTGCTTTGCAGGGTGTGAAGTATTAGCTGTAGCGGCAGCGTTAGGCACACTACCCATCCCAGCCTCATTGGAGAATAAACCACGTCGAACACCTTGACTAATTGCAGCACCAATCGCACCACCTGCAGCTTCCTGAAGACCAAACGCTTGAGTGATAATCAGTTCGAAAACGGCAGGAATTTCAGATAGATTCGTCACGACAACGTAAAACGCAACAGCTAAATAGAAAACAGCCATTACAGGTACAAGTACTTGCGTAACTTTTACAATTCTATGTACGCCACCGAAAATAATCAAAGCCGTTAACACAACGAGAATAACCCCAATGACTGCAGGTTTCACATCAAATGCTTCACCTACAGAAGTAGCAATCGTATTAGATTGTACAGCGTTAAAAATAAAGCCAAAACTTAACGTTAAAAGAATACTAAAAATGATTCCTAATTTTCGTTGACCTAACGCTTTTTCCATATAATAGGCTGGTCCGCCACGAAACGCATCGCCATCCTTGACCTTGTATACCTGTGCAAGTGTACTTTCAATAAAGGCAGTCGCCATTCCTAATATGGCGATCATCCACATCCAAAATACAGCTCCTGGTCCACCTACTCCGATTGCTAATGCAACACCTGTAATATTTCCAGTACCTACACGTGAGGCTGCGCTAATCGTAAAAGCTTGGAATGGGGAAACACCTGACTCCCCTTCTCTTTTTTCAACTATTAAACGAAACATTTCAGGAAAAAGACGAATTTGTACAAACTTTGTACCAAATGAAAAATATAATCCTGCAACTAATAACAATGCAATAAGGATATATGTCCATAAAATATTATTCATATCATTTACGATATTCGATATCCATTCCATCAGCTTTCCTCCTTTCACAATACGTTTTAGTCTACACTTTTTTTTTATAAAAAAGCAACTTTTAGAAAATAAAAATTATTAAAAAAATGTTTTGTTCACTTATTATTTGTTTTTTGGAAATATTTTTACTATTAGGATGTCCATTTTAGGATATTATAAACATTTATTTTGAATAAATTGCTATATGGTTCTTTGCTGAATCAGTTTCAATCAAATAAATTCCCTTATCCAATATAAAGTTAAATTTTGAAAATTCTCTTATTTGAGGTAAATTAATAATAGAATAAAAGGAGGAGATTTTATGGATACGATTGGCATGATTGGTGGAATGAGTTGGGAGTCTTCTGCGGAGTATTACCGCCTTATGAATGAAGAAGTAAAACGACAATTAGGAGGCTTGCATTCAGCAAAATGTATTTTGTATAGTGTTGATTTTCAAGAAATCGAGCATTATCAGGCAAGGGGAGATTGGGATAAGGCTGGACAAGTACTTGGCGAAGCGGCGCAATCTTTAGAGAAAGCAGGGGCAGATTTTATTATTATATGCACCAATACGATGCATAAGGTTATTGATATCATTCAGGAGAAGATTTCAATCCCAATTCTACATATAGCAGATGCCACAGCACATCAAATCACGGAGGCTGGTTTACAAAAGATTGCTCTTCTTGGGACAAAGTATACGATGGAGCAGGATTTCTATAAAGCTAGAATAGAAGGATTTGGCATTGATGTCCTTGTGCCGCTGACTGAGGAGCGTACAGAGATCAATCGTATCATCTATGAAGAATTATGCTTGGGTCAAATTGAGACAACATCGAAAGAATATTATTTGCAGGTGATTGAGGATCTTGTCAACTCAGGAGCACAAGGAATTATACTAGGCTGTACAGAGATTGGATTACTCATTAAGCAGGAAGATGTTAACGTAGCTGTTTTTGATACAACTGTGATTCATGCACGAGCTACCGTAAATAAGGCGATTCGTAAGGGGGAGTAACATGCCGGGAAAAGTACGAGAAAAGGGAATCTTCATCGGAACGTTATCGACGGGTGAGAAAAATTGTATTACCGATGTAGCCGGTGTGCGTGTAGGTCATATAACGCTTGATGAGAAGATGAATGAAGAAGGAGCTTATGCATGCACAGGCGTAACAGTGATTTTGCCGCATGAGGGCAATTTGTTTCAGCACAAGGTTACGGCTGCAAGCTATGTCTTAAATGGCTTTGGTAAAACGACAGGGCTTGTGCAGGTGAATGAGCTCGGGGTTATTGAATCACCCATTATGCTAACGAATACATTTGCTGTTCCAGCTGTAACACAAGGGACGCTGCAATATATGCTCGCTACGAATAGTGAAATAGGTCAATCGACAGGAACGATTAATATTGTTGTTGGGGAATGTAATGATAGCTTTTTAAATTCAATTCGAGAATGTCCTGTAACACCAGAGCATGCGAAGGAGGCGATTCGCAAGGCGTCAAATGAAACTGCAGAGGAAGGAGCAGTTGGTGCAGGTAAAGGGATGATGTGCTTTGGCTACAAAGGTGGAATTGGCTCATCTTCCCGACTTGTGACACATGAATCAACGAACTATACGATAGGATGTATGGTCCTTAGTAATTTCGGGCATAGCTCAGAGTTTTTAGCACATCAATATCATGTTTCAAAAGATCAACATGAATCGACAATATCACCTACAGATGGCTCCATTATCATTATACTTGCCACAGATGCTCCACTTAGCAGTCGTCAACTAACACGAGTCATTAAACGCTGTGGTATTGGACTAGGGCGTACTGGCAGTCATTTTTCACATGGCAGTGGGGATATTGTTATTGGTTTCACAACAGCACATCGTATTGCCCATACATCTGATCAGCTTGTCGAAACACGCACGCAGCTACGTGAGGATCATCCTATTATGAACCAGTTATTTGCAGCGGCTGCAGAAGCAACAGAGGAAGCCATTGTAAATTCACTATCACAGGCGCAGACTACAATTGGTCGAAATGGACATAAGGTTGAAGCTTATCAATTTTAATAGGGATGTGAAAATATCATTACAGATCAATCATTAGATGAAATGGCAGAGCCTATTAATTTTAGCCCTTTATTACCGAATGATAAACAAATGCAAACTAGCTATAATTTTTCATTGCGTCCGGAAACAAAAGATCATCGTAGTTCAATTTACTTCTATGCAAAACTTCAGAATGGAACTATTCGTGTAAAACAATTTTTTTATGATTGGGCATTCCCTTTTATTTATGCAGATACCAATCTAATTGAGCAAGGCAGCCCTTTTATAATAAATAATAGGGTTGGCTTTATTGGCGTAGACTACAAAAATAATAAGGCTTTAAGCTATTCTGTAGGATTTACAACTGTGGAGATATCCGTTTTTGATGGAGATGTGACGGATGATGAGTTCATTGCATATCTTTCAAGTTTAAAAATCATAAACCCTGATTTGTCCAAAAAATCATTTGCTACCGTAAGTTATACAGCTAGATATGATCAAGGAAAATGGGGAGAAGATGAAGTAACTAGAGTAAAATGGTTTAAACCAGAAACAATTGATTTGGATAATATTTTCTCAGAGACATTATTAGATTATAAGCTAGATTCGGTTGGGATTGGAAAAGAAACGGATGAAGTCCAGTTACTTTATCGACAAAAAGAAAACCTTACAGATGGCTGTTGGATTTCAATTGCACCTCATACTTTAGAGCAAGATTTACCAAAAGTTTTAGGGAGAAACATTGGAACTCGTCAAAAATGGAGATTTAGGTTATTGAAAATTCCATATAAAACTAGAAAAATTGAAGTATATTATGGAGTTCAAGAAACAAAATATCCTGCAAGATGGGTTTGGTTTAGTTTCGATGAAAAAATCGTCCAATGCCATATCCGCTCTTCTGTAAATGAAACCTCATCATTAGTACGTGAAATATTAATAAAAATATTATGTAGTTAGCCTGTTTGATGGGAATAAATGGGGGTGCTTGCCTTCGTTTTAGTTACTATCAAAATGGAGGTTTTTTTAATCTAAGTAAAGAAGGGTATCTACTATCTGAATAACATCAACAACTGTAGTTTTATAAAAAAGATTGATCATTAATCCTGTATCAAAGCAGGATTTTTTCTTATTCCACGAACGGGCAGGTTAGTTAGAGAAGACATACTTAAACAAAACATGTGAGTAGTTTGATAATACTATAATAATTAGACAAGTATTCTGAACTCGTTGAATGAGCAACAATACTTTGGTTTTTGGTCAAATATAGTACTTTCAAGTAAACTTAATTAATACTAATAGGTGGCTAAACATTTTTGTTGTGATTCTTTATTTTGAAAATGAACGATTTTTCCAAGTTAGTCGTATTACATATAAATCATTATTGTATGGAGTAGATCTCATGGATGAAAAGGATTTAATTCGAAAGGCGAAAAAAGGAGATACATTGGCTCTTTCGAAACTGCTACAACAGAATTATTCGTTCCTCGTAAAGTATTTAATGAAAGTTACCCTTCATCCACAAATCGCAGAAGATTTAACACAAGAGACGATGATGAAGTGTATTGAAAAAATCCAACTGTATAATGGTGAATCCAAGTTTTCCTCATGGCTTATCACAATCGCAACGAACCTTTTTATCGATCAACAGCGTAGAAAGAAGCGGGAGAAAAATTGGCTAGAGCAGGAACGAGCGCTCCGGAAAATGAAATGGAATGCAGCCATTATGAACGAAGATTGGACTGATGTACTTGATGTACTTGCTCAAATTAATGAAGAAATACGTATGCCAATCGTGTTAAAGCATTATTACGGATATACATATGAGGAAATTGGGGAAATGATGGGTATTGCAGAAGGAACAGTAAAATCTCGAGTTTCAAATGGTCTAAAAAGTGTACGAAAGGAGTTGGCTGAACTTGAAGGAGTATGATTCTAAAAATAGTAATTCTATATTGGATGATGAAGATGAATTAACGGTTAAGCAATTAATAGATGGTTTAGAAAAACTGGATCAATGGAATCCAGTATCTACTCCAAACTTACAATGGTTTCAACAGAATGTTGAATTAGAGAAGAAAAGAATACGAAAAAAACAATGGAAAGACCTCCTCACGTTTATCTCTGTTGCAGTATTTGTGCTTTCGGTTGTGATTGCTGTCGTTTATCGTCAGCCAATTCTTTTTCTTTATTTTCAGCTTGTGGGGATTATCTTACTGCCCTTAGCTTTTAACAACACTAGCAAAACTAGAAAGAAGGTCAGTACTGAATGAACTCAAACAAACTAAGTAGCATACCGCTTTGGTTAGGGGTCTTGATTGCATTCATTTTAATTTGCCAGAGCTCATGGATGTTTTGGGATGCACGGAAGAGGGGATATAATGCTTGGCTATGGGGCATTTTAGGCCTTATTCAATTTCCAACGTATCTTATTATCTATCTTATTTTTGCAAGAAAAATATTTAAAAGAAAGGTCTCAGGTTCAAATTCCTGAGATTTTTTTTATTTATTTTTTCGTGAGTGAACGATTAGACCAACGTAATCGTATTAAGGGTAAATACACAATTTAGAGGAGAAAAAATGAATGAACTGTTAAATGGAATCCCATGGGGAGCGATTGCGCCAATTCTTTTCTTACAATTAATTCTTATGATTATCGCATTAGTTTCTTGTATTAGAGAAGAAAAAACGAAGGGACCAAAATGGTTGTGGATCCTTATTATTCTCAGTATCAGCTTAATAGGACCAGTGCTTTATTTCGTTGTTGGAAGGAGAAATGATTAATGGAGTTATTAAAGGCAAGCGATTTAGTAAAAAGATTTGGAAATACGAATGCTGTGAAAGGAATCAATTTTCATATTGAAGAAGGCAGGTGCGTTTCATTACTTGGACCAAATGGAGCAGGAAAAACAACGACATTAAAAATGCTATCCGGATTGTTGGAACCGACTTCAGGCAGTATTGATTTTAAAGGGGAAAAAGCAAAGGATTTAAGGCAGTTTATTGGATATTTACCTCAATATCCTGCTTTCTATAATTGGATGAGCGGAAAGGAGTTTCTTGTTTTCGCAGGACAATTAGCAAAGTTGAATCGTAAAGAAGCAGAAAAAAGAAGTGAAGAATTACTTGAACGAGTAGGCCTAACGAATGCGAAGAAAAGAAAAATAGAAGGTTATTCTGGTGGAATGAAGCAGCGCCTCGGATTGGCACAGGCACTAATTCATCGTCCGAAATTACTTATTTTAGATGAGCCTGTTTCAGCACTCGATCCACTTGGGAGACGGGAAGTATTGGACATGATGAGAGAGATTAAAGAGGAAACAACCATTCTCTTCTCAACTCATGTCCTTCACGATGCAGAAGAAATAAGTGACGACATTCTTATCATGCATGCCGGAGAAATTGCGATATCAGGTAGCCTGGGAAGTGTAATGGAAGAGTATCGACAACCTATTTTACAAATTGAATTCGAATCACAGGCTGCCGATTGGCTAAAGAGCATAGCCAGTTATAGCTTTGTTTCTGAAGTAAACAATCAAGGTAATAAAACCAGCATCGTATTAAAAGATATGGTAAATGGGAAGCAAACATTATTAAAAGATATCGTGGATAGAAAACTACCGATTCGTAAGTTCGAGATTTCTCAAACAACATTAGAAGATTTATTTATGAAGGTGGTGAAGGCATGACACAATGGACTGTTCTTTATCGAAAAGAAATGATGGAAATGGCGCGAAATTATAAAATTTTATGGATTCCAATTGTCTTTATTTTGCTAGGTGTCATGCAGCCGGTTAGTTCGTATTTTATGCCAGAAATTTTGGACACTTTTGGCGGTCTTCCAGAAGGGACAATCCTTGAAATGCCTACTCCAACTGGAGCAGAAGTATTAATGAAGGTTCTATCTAATTATGGGATGCTTGGTGTACTTATTCTTGTTTTGAGTGCAATGGGTGTCGTTTCCGCAGAAAGACAGAGTGGAGTAGCAGGTATGGTCATGATTAAACCGGTTCCTTATTCCTCTTATATATTATCGAAATGGGCTGGGTTACTTACAATTACACTCATTTCATTGTTTATCGGATATGTAGCTTCTTGGTATTATACGAGTTTACTCATTGAAACAGTCGCTTTTGAGCGCATTTTTCAAAGTGTAGTGATCTACAGCATATGGTTAGTTTTTGTTGTTACATTGACGCTCTTTTTTAGTACGATAATGAAAGGAAATGGCAGTGTCGCTTTTGTTACAATTTTTGTGGTCTTTGCCATTTCGACGGTTACATCCATTCTAGGAAAGTATATGAAATGGAGTCCGGCTACGATGGCTGAGCACACAGGACAAGTCTTGTTGTCAGGTGAACTAGATTCTAGTTTCTTGCTAGCATTTATTACAACTATTGCTATTATCATTGTCGTTCTCATCTCGTCCATACAAATCTTCAAGAAAAAAGAGCTATTGGAATAAAAAGGTATCCTACCGTGTGATTCTTTTATATAATGTTTATGAAACACTGATAGCCTTAAATCCATTCTTTATGGAAAAGCGACGAAATCAATACGGCTTCTACAAAAAAGTTTATAAACATAAGTATTACAAGAGATAAAAATAAGTTGAGCTCCACTAATTTCATATGGTACTGACGAAAGGCAGCTTCCACAAATTTTACCATCTGTTTACTTTATTTTTTCTTTGATTTGGTTTTGTTTATGTATACTGCTAAACAAGGACCACAATAAGCAATGAAATCGATCACTTATCTAAGGAGGCAGTTCTTTTATGAAAAATAAACTATCTGCGGTGTTAGCCGCTACATTAGCGTTAACGATGAGCCTACCAACAGGGGCTATGGGGCTTTCAAGCAATCAAACTACGGTTGTGGCTAGCCAAGAATTAGCTAGTCAAGAACTGAAAAAGATCGCGGCAGAGAAAGCTACTTTACTCACGAAATCCTATGAGACGACTAGCGTGCAGTATGCGCTAATTGATAATGGTAAACTTATTTTATCGGGTCAGACAGGCAAGAACGATATGAAAGGGAAACAGCCGCTGACCAAAGATACCCTATACGGGATTGGTTCAGTCAGTAAAATGTATGCAACGGCGGCTGTGATGAAATTGGTCGACGAAGGAAAAGTCGATTTGGATACTCCTGTTGTCCACTATGTTCCTGATTTCAAAATGAAAGACGAACGTTACAAAAGCATTACGCCACGTATGCTGTTGAACCACTCCTCCGGCTTACAAGGTAGTACGCTTGGTAATTCATTTTTATTTAATGATAATGATACCTATGCCCATGATAACTTGTTGCAGCAATTGGCCAACCAGCGATTGAAGGCGGATCCTGGCGCGTTCTCTGTATACTGCAACGACGGTTTTACGCTAGCCGAGATTATGGTGGAAAGAGTCAGCGGTATGAGCTTTACCGAATTTATACATCAACGGTTTACAGAACCCTTAAAGCTAAATCATACGAAAACACCGCAGGACAAATGGGAAAACGATAAGCGAGCTGGTCTTTATTTTCCAACGTTCCAAGGGCAGCTTCCTACTGAATCGGTGAATGTGATTGGTACGGGAGGGATCTCTTCCACAGCAGAAGATATGGTGCGATTCTCACAAATATTTATGGGACAGGAAAAAGGAATCCTCTCTGATAAAGCAGTCAAGGCGATGGAGCAAGAGGAATATAAAAAAGGAATGTGGCCAGGGGATGGAGATAATATTGTCAACTATGGTCTTGGCTGGGATAGTGTGAAACTATATCCATTCAGTGAATATGGGATAAAGGGCTTGGCTAAAGGTGGCGACACGGCACTGCAACATGCTTCACTGGTCGTACTTCCTGAACAGAAGATGGCAGTGGCTGTGTTGTCCTCCGGCGGTAGCAGCACTACAAATCAACTGATGGCGACTGATATACTGCTCGCCGCGCTTAAAGAGAAGGGCACAATTAAGGAAATCAAGCCGAACAAATCCTTTGGCAAGCCGGTCAAGGCCAAGATGCCTCGAGACGTAGCAAAGCAAGCGGGTTTTTACGGCAATAGTTTCAGTCAATACAAAATAGAAATTACGAAGAATGGAGAACTGATCTTACCATCTAATCCAGAAGAAAAATATGTATATACTGCGGATGGAAGCTTTATTAATGCGGAAGGTACCTCCAAAATCAACTTCGTCACAGAGAAGAATAGACGAACATATTTGAGGCAGAGCACATTTATATCGCTGCCAGGCTTAGGGCAAGCAGTGATTACTCAATATGCAGCCGAGAAACTAGAAGACAATGTGTTATCGAAGGAAACCACTGCCGCATGGGCAAAGCGGGAAGGCGTCAACTTCTATCTTGTGAGCGAGAAATTTAGTTCTATGCAATATTTAATGATGGCTACTCAACAAATTAATAGCAAGGAAGGCAAGGAGGGCTATTGGGAAAGCAGAAAAATTACAGGCCCTAACACGGCGATGCATCAGTTCCAAATACCTGTGATGGGTGGCCGGGATATGTCGGAAGCCCGTTTCTATACAGAAGGCGGCGATGAATATTTAGAGATGTCCGGATCTTTATACGTAAGTGAAACCAACGTAAAACCGCTGGATGCAGGCCAATCATCCAAAGTTACGCTGCAAGCAAATGGGCATGCGAAATGGTTTACGATCCCACAAGCGGCTGCAGGGAAAACGATGACCGTGGCGTTGCCATCAAAGAGTTCGTTCGCGGTGTATGATGAGCAGGGTGTATGCGTCAATTTTACTGTTGTAAGCGGCAATAACAAAGTAAAACTGCCGAAGAACGGAACAGTTGTATTTGCTGGCGCGCCGAACTCGGAATTTGCAATCAAGTTGAACTAACTACGATTTAAGATGTACTTCAACAAAACCAGTACGACACCGAAAAGGTGTTTTGCTGGTTTTGTTTGTATTTATGCATTATCTTTACGAAGAGGCTTACCGAACTCATCATTTCCTCCATAAACAATCATGGTAATAATCTGTCAAAGGTGTTTGTCTTAAAATACTAAAAGCTTTATGACAATAGCTGAAAGCATAAATGCCAAGCAAGTGCTTTTTTCTCCATTGCTGAAACAAATGCTTTTTTAGCAGGGCTATAATCACGAGTTGACTCATATTTATTCGCTAAAGCTTCTTTAAATTGACTATATCTACTAGCTTCTTCTGGATTTGCAAGAAGATAATCTCGAAAAACTATGTGACGCTTAATTTGCGGGTTATCAGATTGATAAAAATGAAGATGGTGTGTCCTGTTTTCTCCACCTTTACGGAATAACCTTCTCCCCTCAATTCCCCATTCACCAGCTACATCATACTGCATTAATTTCATTTGTTCGTTGTATGAATCTATTTTTTCGATTTCATTTACTATACACATCATATCTATTACAGGCTTTGCTTTCATACCTGGAATGGAAGTGCTACCAAAATGCTCAAAAGATATTATTTCATCACCAAAAATAGCTTTTAATATTTTTACTTCTACTTCAAACATCACTTTCCAATCTTCAGTGTAATCTGATAATCTAACTTTCATTAAGCATCCTCCTCAACTTATATTTTTCGCAATCGAGTAAATCTTTATAACTATCATACTATAAAAAGTAAATTAAGATTTTATAGGCTCATCACCATAACGTGTGGTTGATTTCCGTTCCGACTGGGCGCTTTGTTGCTGTCGCTTCGCTTTCGCACAGATAAAACATTTGCCGCTGACGCTTCGCTTTCGCGCAGAGCAGAGCTTCCTGGGGGCGTCCGATGAGCCGCTTGACTCGCGTTGCTCGCTCCAGGGTCTCATTTGTGTCGCTGATCCCCAAGGAGTCGCCCAGTCTCCACTCCAATCAACTTATATACAAGGCATACGTCTTAACAAATGTCACCCACAACTTTTGGTGATGAGCCATTTTATATCAAGAAATTACAATATTTGGGAGGTGTTAGGTTATATAACCAATTAAATTTGATTCAATTAACTTAAACTCTTCATCGAAAGTGTGGAGGAATGTTAAATTGTATACATCTAGCTTTTGTTGGATGTAGAAACTCAAAAAAGCCGATTTGCATCACATTTTCTGTGGCAAATCGACTTTTTCAGTACCCTCGACGCTAATTCCCAGAGTCGCCTGTCTACACTCCAATACGGTGATGATCCTATTTAATTATGATACAAAAATATAAGAGCCTTGCTACAAATTATTGTAGTAAGACTCTTTAAAGTTGTTTAATTTTTATTCAATTTAAGCAACCATTAGTGAATTTTATTGGTTTTTTAATCTTTTCACCAAATCCAATGCTTGTTTAGTAGAATCAATTAAAGTAATATCACCTTTAATTTCTCGTAGCTTGAATGCTTGTATAAAGCATTTTTCAGCTTCAACAAACTTTCCCAATTCCATCAGAGATTTTCCCTTATGTTGTAAAGCAAAATCTAAGTACGCGTCTATTTTATTGGCTTTACATTTATTGAGAGCTTCATCAAAAAACTCTAACGCTTCATTATGTTTCTTATCATATTTTAACGCTTCTCCAAGTCGTATTAATGTAACTATTTCATTTCTTATGTTTCCTTCTTCTAATGCGTAACTCAGGCAATAGTTTAAATAATTTATTGCTCTCTGAGGCTCTCCGCAAATTCTATACAAATTACCTATTGTTCCGTAAAGAAAATATTTATCTTCTTCATTAGTTTTCAATAAATTTTCAGCTTCAGCAATAACTTCTTTTAACTTCAAAGGATTCGAGGTCTTTTCTCGTAGATAATCGTTATTATCAAAATAAATAAACTTGCTTAAGTCAGAAATACTTTTTTTAAAATCTACAATGCTCATCTCTTACCACCTCATATTTTAGATTATCATCTTCAACAAACCTACTCTGACATTTCAATAAAAAATTCAAGTTTAATTATTTACCAATTAAATATAAGGGACTACTTTTATAAGGTCTAGAAAAATCGAAAGCGGTATATTGAACGCTTCGAATGACTTGTTTCAATTGGCAGCTATTATGTCAACAAAGCTCCGGCTTTTCCAAACAGGTAGTGAAAATGGATAGCCGTCTTCGTCTTCAAATGGCAACAAGTCGCCATTTTCGTCTCGTAGTAACAAACCGTGTCTTAAAATAACCAAATACAAAGAGTTTACCTCCATTTTGATTAATGTTTATTCAAAATGGAGGTTTTAGTTTTTAATATAGAATTTTAGAACTACATGAGGATGGACCAAGCGTCATTCGTCATTTTTTGTGCTATTTCAGTAATCTTCTATTCGATCCATGAATAAAATTTCAAATAGGTGAAAAAACAAGGCTTTTCGACTTTATTGACTTACTTTGTAAAAAAAGAAGAGAATAGCCATTATTTTGTAATATTTCTTTTTTTATCTAGTCAATAAATTTAAGGTGTGATACATTCAATGAAAACTGAATTATCTAAAAATTTTATCGAAACCTGAAATTGGAGGTGGGTACTATATATGACGCCGTTTTTCGACCTATTGAGGAAAATATAACTTCAATGAGGGAATCAACGCCAGCAATTTGTGAAAATGGCGAGCCATTAATTCAAATTGGAGAAGAACATTCTAGGATTTTTATTGAGCCAATTTACTATCATCAAAAAATACCAAACAGTTTACAAGCGATTTATTTACGTCAGAGTGTGTATGAACGATTAACACAAGCGCTGTTATTATTGTCTAAAAATTATAGCCTGATCTTATATGATGGCTATCGACCGTTCCAAGTGCAGCAATATTTGTTTACGAGTTTTTCAAAGCAAATTGCAAAACTTTCTCCACATTTTACTGAACAAGAGATTGTTAGAGAAACGCAGAAGTATGTTGCGTTTCCTAGCATTGATCATGCTCATTTTGCCCCACATTTAACAGGTGGAGCGATTGATGTGACGCTAGGCGATTTAGATGGCAATGCTTTAAATTTAGGTACAGCATTTGATGAAATCAGTGAAAAGTCTGCGACACGCTATTTTGAACAACATCCAGAGGAAGATTGGGAAGCTTGTGTACATCGACGTCTACTGTATAACTGTTTGACAATGGTTGGTTTTACAAATTATTCAGAGGAATGGTGGCATTTTGATTTCAATAATGCTTCATGGGCGAGACGTGTAGGATCGCAAGAAGCTAGTTATGGAGCTGTGGAGGCAATGATCCAAGACAATAAAGTAAAGGAGTTTCGATTTCTATGAAGGTCTATATTAGTGCAGATATTGAAGGAATTACAGGGACAACAGCTTGGAGTGAAACGGAGCTAAATGCGCCAGATTATCAATTTTTCCAAGAGCAAATGACAAAGGAAGTAGAGGCAGCTATAGAGGGGGCTATTCTTGGTGGAGCAACTGAAATTTTATTAAAGGATGCTCATGATTCAGCGCGTAATCTTGATATTTCTAATTTGCCAGTAAACTGCAAGGTCATTCGGGGGTGGACGTATGACCCGATGTGTATGGTAGCGGGACTTGATAAGAGCTTTGATCGCGCCATTTTTATTGGCTATCACAGTAAAGGTGGAAGTGCAAGGAATCCATTAGCACATACGCTTTGTGTTTTTGCTGATGTGAAAATTAATGGTGAGTATGCGAGTGAATTTTTAATTAATACGTATGCGGCTGCTTTACATGGTGTACCAGTGTCATTTGTTAGTGGGGATGTGGGGTTAACAGAAGAAATTCGCTCCATCAATGACAGTATTATTACATTTGCTACAAAAGAAGGGATAGGAAATGCGACGATTAGCGTGAGTCCACAGCTGACAATTATGGAAACGAAACGACTTGTTGAGGACTCGATGAAGGTGTCACGTGAAGATTTACAAGTAACATTGCCTGAGCGATTTGTAGTGGAAATCATTTATCGGGATCATACGCGAGCATATCGAAATTCATTCTATCCGAACGCTTCGTTTAAGCCACATAATACAGTGGAATTTGTAACGGATGATTTTTATGAGGTGCTTCGACTTTTACAGTTCTTAACATAAGTAAACAAACGGTAGGTGAATGGATGAAAATAAAACAGATTGTCGTCGGAAAGGTAGAGGCACCACTTATAACACCGTTTAAAACCGCACTAAGAACAGTGCATAGCATTCACAATATTGCCGTCTATGTCCACACGGATGATGGGCATATAGGTATCGGTGAAGCGGCGCCAACTGCAGCTATTACTGGTGAAACATTGGGGTCTATTTCACACGCTATAGAAGCGTATATAAAGCCAGCCATTATCGGGATGGATATTGAGGACATGACAGAAATTATGGCGCGAATCGACAACAGTATTTATCAAAACACCAGTGCTAAAGCCGCTGTAGATATGGCGATTTATGATTTATTTGCGAAACACTATCAAACACCTCTGTATAAATTATTAGGGGGTTATCGCAAAGAATTAGTAACGGATATTACGATTAGTGTAAATGATACTGAAGAAATGGTGAAGGATAGTATAGCCGCGGTGCAGCGGGGGTTTCACATTTTAAAAATCAAGGTGGGGAAAGATCCAGTAGGGGATGTGGCGCGAGTTGTTGCCATTCGTGATGCAGTTGGACACGCCATCACATTACGAGTTGATGCGAATCAAGGCTGGACACCGAAGCAAGCTGTACAAATTATTCGTGCACTTGAAGATGCAGGTGCGAATGTCGAATTGGTTGAGCAGCCTGTTCATTGTCATGATCTTGCAGGAATGCAATTCGTGACGGCCCATACTTTGACAAATATTTTGGCAGATGAAAGTGTGTTCTCCGCAAAAGACGCCTATACCATTATTGAAAAGCGAGCTGCGGACTTGATTAATATTAAGCTCATGAAAACAGGGGGCATTTATCAAGCGCAGAAAATTTGTCACATTGCAGAGGCAAACGACATACCATGCATGATTGGCTGTATGCTAGAGTCCAAAATTAGTGTCAGTGCCGCTGCACATTTTGCCGCATCGCAGAAAAATATCACGATGGTAGATTTAGACGGACCAAGTTTATGTTTGAAAGATCCTATTGCAGGTGGTCCACTATTTGAAAATGATCGAATTAGGATGACGGATGCAGTTGGAATAGGATTTTCATAATAAAGTGAGATTTCAATCAGTGGGGGGATTCCTCATCCCATGCGGATTGTTAGTCTTCATCAATCGGGCTTTTACGGGCAGTTAATTGCCCATCTATATTTTTTGCTTCAGAAAGGAGTTTCTTGTACCTGACGCTTCGCTTTCGGTACAGATAAATTACTGCCCGTTAATGCTGGATAAAAAGATTACTAGGGGGGTTGTTTATTATGAAAAAGTATTGGTTGCTTTTCGTGTGTCTTGTTGTAATGCTTTGTGCAGCATGTAGTGATGATTCTTCAAAGGAAAAAAAATCAGAGTATCGCGTTGTTTATTCGGGGGAAATAAAAACGTTAAATTACTTAAAGACCTCTGAAACGAATGAGTTTGCCGTGGCTGCGAACTTAGTCGATGGATTGATTGAATATGACAAGTATGGTGTCGTACAACCAGGCTTAGCCAAAGAATGGTCATCAAATGACGATGCTACTGTTTGGACATTCAAGCTTCGTGAAGATGCAAAATGGGTTACCCATGATGGTAAAGAGTACGCAGATGTTGTCGCTCAAGATTTTGTAGATGGCTTACATTATGTGCTGGATGCCAAGAATGAATCATCGACAGCTTGGATTGCTACAGTTGTAAAAAATGGGAATGCCTTCTTTAACGGTGAGATGACAGACTTTACGAAGGTCGGTATAAAGGCGATTAATCAACATACAGTTGAATATACTTTAGAAACGCCTACACCTTATTTCCTTTCTATGTTGAACTATGTCTGTTTCTTCCCGGTTAATGGTAAATTTATAGAAGAAAAAGGAGATAGCTTTGGTACAACTCGTGAAAATTTCCTTTATAACGGATCCTTTATTTTAGATAAATTTGAACCGCAAAATGAGCGCGTACTTGTGAAAAATGATAAGTATTGGGATAAAGACAATGTACTGATTGATCGTATTCGCTATAAATACAATAAAGAAGCGGCTACAGTGGCACCAGAACTATTTTTACGAGGAGAAATCGATTCAGCGAGTATTCCAACATCGATCATTGATGAGTGGTTTAAAGACGACAAGAAAAAATCTCAAATTCGTCAAACACAAAATAACTTCTATACGTATTTCTATGCACTAAACTTTAACCCGCAATTTGATGCAGAATACGAACCTGAAAATTGGAAAGTCGCGGTCAACAATAAAGATTTCCGAAAATCACTATTCCATGCGCTCGACCGTGAATCTGCAATGCTAACTTTAGAACCTTATAATCCAAAAGATTTGCTGAGCAACACAATCACGCCTAAAAACTTTGTGAATGTAGAGGGTGTTGACTATACACAATTAGCGCCATTCGCTGATATTTCAAATAATGACACCTTTAACAAGGATATGGCATTACAATACAAGGAAAAAGCGAAGATAGCTTTAGCAGGAAAAGCAACTTTCCCAGTAAAAGTGTTAATGCCTTATAATTCTGGCAGTCCAGATTGGGCAAATCGTTCACAAGTAGTTGAACAGCAGATTGAAAAATTATTAGGTACGGATTATGTAGACATTATTATAGAGGCTGGACCATCAACAGGCTTTTTATCAGAAGTTCGTAAACCTGGTAAATTTGCATTACTTGAAGCAAACTGGGGTCCAGACTATGCCGATCCATCAACGTATACGGATCCATTCACTGTCGATGGTACTTATAATAAACCAGAGCTAGCTGAAGGTTATACAGAAGCAAATGGAAAATCAAAATATCAAAACTTAGTGGACGAAGCAAAGGCAACGATCGATCCAGCAAAACGTTACGAGCTGTTTGCCAAAGCAGAAGCCTTCTTAATTGAAGAGGCATTTGTCATTCCTTATTCAGTAGGGGGTAGCGGCTATGTTGCTTCTAAATTAAATCCATTTGAGGCTCAATACTCTCCATTTGGTGTGACTGCCGAGAAATTTAAAGGTCAACGAATTTTAGAAAAACCAATGAGTAATGAAGAGTTTAAAGAAGCTTTAGCGAAGTGGGAGCAGGAACGTGCGGATGCATTAGCTAAAGCAGCGAAATAATGGGAACAAAGATCATTGCTACATTCAAGATAAAGCGGTGTAAGTAATTATCTTCATTCAGCAAATGTTTTTTGTAGCGAAAGCAAAGCGGCAGCTACAGACGATTCCAATCTCTGAAGGTGGCGAGATGATTGCGGATATGGTTCCTATTCAGCGAGTGTCCAAACACCTACTGAATGAAGATAATGCCTCCGGCGGATGTCACAGATTTTGAAAGGAATGAATTGTGCGTGCACAATTCAAAATCCGGACGCAATTACGCCAAGGCGAAATTGATTCGAGGAGATACCGAATAAATAATCGGCATCTCCTTTAGTCTTTCTGAGAAACGGAGGGATGATAGGATGCTGTGGTATATAGGCAAACGATTATTACAATCCATTTTCACACTTTTTATTATAATCACGATTGTTTTTTCTTTATTACGTTTAATGCCAGAAGAAGGTTATTTAGGGTCAGCAGCGGATAAAATGTCACCTGCACAACAAGAGGTATATTTAACGAATTTAGGTTTACGTGATCCTTTGCTTGTGCAATTGGGAAATTTTTATACTGATCTGTTTCAAGGTGATTTAGGTAAATCCGTTACATATCGGACAGATGTACCAGTCGTCACGATTATTGCAGATAAGATGATGTATTCGGTGTTATTTGGTTTAGGTGCGGTTGCACTATCTCTTCTTATCGGGGTCCCGCTTGGTATACTAATGGCTCAGATGAAGGGACGCTGGTTGGACCGCTTAGGGACTGGCTATATCGTCGTTGTTGTTGCAGTGCCAGCTGCCGTTTACTATTTAGTCATTCAAATGTATATTACAGAAATTGTTCATTTACCAATGCTTTTTGATGAGTATAATCCCGTTACTTGGATTTTACCGCTAATTTCAATGGCGTTAGCACCGACTGCCTCCTATGCCATGTGGATGCGACGTTACATGGTAGATGAACTAAACAAAGATTATATTAAACTTGCACGAGCAAAAGGAGTGAAAGAGCGTACATTAATGTTTAAACATGTACTACGAAACGCTTTTATTCCGATGGCACAATATTTACCTGCAACGATTCTTTTTACCATTACAGGTTCCATCTACATTGAATCCTTATATTCCATTCCTGGGATGGGGGGCTTACTCGTAGATGCTATACAGCGACAGGATAATACGATTGTACAAGGCTTAGTGCTTGTGTTCTCTTCGCTTGGAATTATCGGACTAATTTTAGGTGATATAGCAATGGCCCTTGTTGATCCAAGGATTAAATTAGGGAAAGGGGAGAGTGTACGTTAATGGGGATGTATTCAGAAGAAATTAACAATATTTCAAACAAATCACGTGAAACATTGTTCGAATTTGCGGAAGTAGATGAACGTCAAGCTGAAGAAACTGCCTATTCTAATTACTCCTATTGGCGTTCAACATGGAAATCCTTTTTGAAAAATCGCATCGCTGTCTTTTTATTAGTGGGCGTGCTTATTATCGTAACCTTTACCATTTTACAGCCGTATTTACCAGCACAAAAATCGCCTACTGAAATATATACCGATGAGCAGACAGGTCTCCAAGCACGTAATATTGCACCGAACGCTGAATTTTGGTTTGGGACGAACTCTATTGGACAAGATTTATGGTCACGTATTTGGGCAGGGACAAGGACCTCGTTATTTATTGGCTGTGTCGTTGCTTTAGTAGAAGCGATCGTTGGTATTACAATCGGTACACTTTGGGGCTTTTCACGCAAATTAGAGGTGCCCATCACACAGCTTTATAACGTCGTTGATAATATACCGACAACCATTGTACTTATTTTAATGTCCTATATTTTGCGACCGAGTATTTCAACCATTATTATTGCCATGTGTATTACTGGTTGGGTAGAAATGGCAAGGTTTATCCGCAATCAAATTGTTATTTTACGTGATCGTGAATATAACTTAGCTTCAAAATGTTTAGGAACACCTGATTACCGCATTATTTTAAAAAATCTATTACCCTATCTCATTTCAGTCATTATGTTACGAATGAGTCTGGCGATACCATTTGCAATAGGCGCTGAAGTTTTTTTAACATACATCGGATTAGGACTACCGATTAGTGAACCGTCTTTAGGAAATTTAATCAATGAAGGCCGGGTACTCATGATGTCTCCCGATTTACGATATCAGCTCATTTTTCCAAGTATTGTATTAAGTGTCATTACGATTGCATTTTATATTATAGGAAATTCATTTGCAGATGCAGCAGATCCGAAAAATCATGTATAAGGGGGATATTGAGAGTGACACAAACTAAATCACCTATTTTAACAATTCAAAACCTAGTCATTAAATTTACACTTCGTGGCAGAGTGCTAACAGCCATTCGTAATATATCCCTTGATTTATACAAAGGTGAAAGTTTTGCAATCGTTGGCGAATCTGGTTCAGGAAAGTCAGTGCTGATGAAATCGATTATGGGCTTACTCGATAAAAATGGCTACATTGATCAGGGGAAAATCATCTACAACGACGAGGATTTAGCACAGTTTAAAACCGAGCAGGAGTGGCTAAGCATTCGTGGAAAAGAAGTGGCAATGGTTACACAGGATCCAATGACATCATTAAATCCACTTAAAACAATTGGCAAGCAAATTGAGGAATGTGTTGTTTTACATCAGAATGTAAATGGCAAAGAAGCATACGAAGAAACGTTGAAATTGTTAAAAGATGTTGGTATTCACGATGTGGAAAAGCGCTATAAGCAATATCCTCACGAATTTTCGGGTGGCATGCGTCAACGAATTGTGATAGCTATTGCACTAGCTTGTAAGCCTAAAATTTTAATTTGTGATGAGCCAACAACTGCATTAGACGTAACAATCCAAGCACAAATTTTGCAGCTTTTAAAAAATCTCCAGCAAAAATATGGACTAACAACTGTTTATATAACGCATGATTTAGGCGTTGTAGCGAAGGTTGCTGACCGTATTGCTGTCATGTATGCAGGTGATGTCATCGAGGTGGGAAAGACGCATGAAATTTTCTTTAATGGCAAGCATCCCTATACATGGGCACTCATTTCTTCATTACCGCAACTTGGCTCAAAAGGGGAGCAGCTTTATTCGATCAAAGGTACTCCACCAAATCTTTTTCAGGAAATTAAAGGAGATGCTTTTGCACCTCGCAATCAATATGCATTAAAGATTGATTTTGTAGAACGTCCGCCATTTTTTCAGGTGAGTGACACACATTATGCTCGGACATGGCTATTAGATCCACTCGCTCCTAAAGTAGAGCCTCCTGAAGCGCTACAAGCATTTTTCGAAGAAGGGAGACGATACGCGTATGAGCCATAAAGAAGTGTTACTCGAGGTGAAAAATTTAAAGGTTGTTTTTGGTAAAGGCAAAAATAAATTTATAGCTATTGATGATGTCAGCTTCGGTATTTTCAAAGGTGAAACATTTGGCTTAGTCGGTGAATCAGGTTCGGGAAAAACAACGATTGGTCGAGCTATTATGCGTATCAATGAAGTGACTGAAGGCCAAATACTGTATCACGGTAAGAAAGTAAATGGCAAAATCTCAAAAGAGTGGGATCGAGAAATTACACAGAAAATCCAAATGATTTTTCAAGACCCTATGGCATCTCTAAATGAACGCGCCAAGGTTGACTATATTATTTCCGAGGGGCTTATCAATACTAAAAATTTCAAAAATGAGGCCGATCGCCAACAGAAGGTACGTAATGCCCTATTAAATGTAGGATTATTACCGGAGTTTTCTAGTCGCTTTCCGCATGAATTTTCAGGAGGACAGCGACAGCGTATTGGCATTGCACGAGCATTAGTGATGGAGCCAGAGTTTATTATTGCGGATGAACCGATTTCAGCATTAGACGTTTCCATTCGTGCACAAGTATTAAACTTACTAGCAAATCTCCAACAGCAAAATGATTTAACCTATTTATTCATTGCACATGACTTATCTGTAGTGCGTTTTATTACTGATCGAACTGCTGTTATTTATAAAGGCAAAATTGTTGAGTTAGCTGAGACTGAAAAGCTGTTTTCTAATCCTATTCATCCATATACAAGGGCGTTATTATCGGCAGTACCTGAGCCGAATCCTTATAAGGAGCGTGATAAAGTCGTAGAATTCTATGATCCGTCACAGCACCGTTATGACATTCAGCCACCGTCATTTATCGAAATGGAGGAAGGTCATTTTGTATTAGCCAATGAAGAGGAATTGGAAAGATACCGAACTTCACTAAAAATGGAGGTAAGCAAATGATTCGTCCAAAGGCATTGAAAAAAGGGGACACAATTGGTCTTATAAGTGCTTCGGGTGCCACGCCGCCTGAAAAATTTCTTCCTGCTGTAGAAAGCATCGAGAAGCTAGGTTTTAAAGTTGTTGCAGGGGAGACCTGTCGAGCAAGGCATGGCTACTTAGCGGGCTCTGATGAACTACGTGCCTCTGAAGTGAATGAGATGTTTAGGGATTCAAATATTGACGGCATCTTCTGTATACGTGGAGGGTACGGAGCAACGAAAATTTTACCCCTTCTGGATTTCGAGATGATCAAGGCGAATCCCAAAGTATTTGCTGGCTATAGCGATGTGACGGCACTACATATCGCCTTTAACCAACAATGTGGCTTTGTCACGTATCATACACCTATGCCATCTACAGAGTTTATTCAGGAAAAGATGGATGACTATACATGGAATTCTTTTATCCAAAGCGTGACAGCCACAGACCGAAGTGATTACTATCTTGAAAATGCACCTGGCCGTAATATGACAACACTTGCAGCTGGCAACGCAACAGGTCAGCTGATTGGAGGGAATTTAACACTCGTTACAGCATCTCTTGGGACACCTTATGAAATTGATACAAAAGGAAAAATATTATTTTTGGAGGATATAGACGAGAATGAGCAGCGAGTGGACCGGATGCTTACCCAGTTAAAATTGGCAGGTAAGCTAGATGATGTAGCCGGTTTATTATTAGGAGCTTGGACAAATTGTGGTCCTGAAAATCCTAAGCATCCTGAACATAGTCTATCCCTACGAACAGTTTTTCAAGAAATTTTAGGTCCACTTAAAAAACCTATTATCATGGATATCACTTGTGGTCACTGTTTACCAACGATGTCACTGCCTTTAGGGCGAACAATAACAATGGACACGGTAAATCAGACGATTAAAGTTGTAGAGTAGGTGAAATATGGAGCGGACAATCAAACAGATGCTACAAGAAACGCCTTATAAAGTGCATATGTTTGTGAAAGATCCTAAGACAGAACAATTTTTCATGAACGAAAGGCTAGAAGAGGTGTTCCAAAGTGCTAGCTTAATAAAGGTACCTATACTGCTTGCTGTGCTGAATTATTTAGAAAGCAACAATAAATCCTTAGAGCAAGAAATGAAGATAGCACCAGAAGAATGGGTTGACTTTAGTGTTATTAGTGAACAGCGCCTAGAGCAAAGCACCATCTATGAGCTTTTAGTGTGGATGATTATTACGAGTGATAATACCGCAACAAATGTCCTGATCGATTTTCTAGGGATGGATGTACTCAATCAATATTTTCGTGAAATTGGGCTTCTGCATACAACAATCCAACGCAAGATGATGGATGTTGAAAGGCTTGCAAAAGGCTTTGATAATACTACATCTGCACGTGATATGGCACATCTATTTTCGCGAATTTATCGCAGAAACCTGTTATCACCAGCATTTAGTGAGCTTACGCTAGATATTTTAAGTCGTCAACGTGTACACGAATCATTAAAGCGTTATTTAGTAGATGATGTGAAACTTGCTCATAAAACAGGTGGTCTTGATACGATAGATCATGATGTTGGCATTGTCTACAGTAGCTCTGGTGATTATCTTATTGGTATATTCATTACCGAGGTTACGAATAATGATCAGGCAAGACAGTTAATCGGTCGTATTTCCAAAGTTGTTTATGATGATTTGGTGAAGCGGAAGGGGATGATAAAATGAATGCCATTGTGACGTCAATGCTTGCAAATTTACATGCAAAGCCAGATGCCGCTTCAGAATTAGTGGATGAGGTACTATACGGAATGACGGTTCAAATCATGGAAGAAATTGATGAGAGCTGGGTACGTATACAAACCGCTTATCGCTATGAAGGTTATTGCCAGAAGGATCACTTACTAGTTGATGAAGCGAAAATGGATACTTGGCTACAAGAAGCAAACCATTTTATAACCCAAAGCTTTGCCGATGTTTTGCAGCAGCCTCTAATTCAAAGCGCGAAAATGCTGACGCTTGTTAAAGGCTCAATTATCTGTTCTTCTGCTGTTGAAGAGCTAGATCCAGAATGGGCAACAGTGCAATTAGTGTCAGGTGAGATCGGTTATGTACGTAGGAAATGGCTACAAGAAAAAATACCAGTTAACAGCTTATCCGAGCAACAATTACGAGAAAATGTTGTCCAAACAGCGCTTAGCTATTTAGCAACACCCTATCGTTGGGGAGGAAAATCACCACTAGGAATTGACTGCTCAGGTCTCTGTTCTATGGCATATATGCTAAACGGGGTATATATTTATCGCGATGCCAAAATCGTTGAAGGTTTTCCTATCAAGGAAATATCTCTAAAGCACATACAAAAGGGAGACTTATTATACTTCCCAGGACATATTGCTTTATATATAGGGGATAACCTTTATGTACACTCTTCGCTTGATGGGAACGAAGTTAATATAAATAGTCTGGACGACCAGCATCCGCAATATCGAAAAGATTTGGCAACATCTATCACCGCTGTTGGTAGTTTATTTAAATAAGAAGTAATAGAAAAAATCTCCATGTCAAAAATTGTACATGGAGATTTTTTGCGTTAATATTTATAAATGTTTAATTGCTGGCCTGCTTCAATTCTATCAGATCGAAGTTGATTCCATTGTTTAATGGACGTCACATTCACGTTATGCGCCTCTGCAATATGCATAAGGGAGTCACCATCGGCTACGGTAATCGTTTTTTTATCTTTGACAGGACTGTCATATTGTTGTAAGTCATATTTTGCAATTACTGCATTAAGCTTTTCATTGTATTTTGAATCTGTTGCATAGGAGCCTGTTAAAAACTTCGTAGCATCTGTATAGGACTTCGTATTGCTTTTAAAAACGCCAGCATAGAAATCTTTGTTCCAGGAAACACCATTGTTCATTAATTTAACATAATCTTGTAGGGAAGCCTCGTAAGAAGGATACTTACGGAATTCAGCCATCACCGTTGTCATATTACCCGAACCATCATCCTCAGATGTTTCCAATGTTACGGAGTTATTTTGGTAACTACCTTTCATGCCAAACAAATTGTTATTAGGAGAAGAGCCAAGGCCACTTTGCCCATGATTACTTTCTAAAACAGCTTGCGCAATAATAACCGATGCGTATAAGTCATTTTCAGCACCAAGTTTCCGAGCAATTTCAGCAATGGAGCCGATAAACTCTTCAACACTAGGATTATTATCGACAACTTCAGGTTCTTCTTGGGTTTCATTCGTATTGAACACCTGCGTCACCATAAAAAACGAAATACAGATAACTACGATTGTAATCATAAGACCTTTTAAAAAATTTATTACGTATTTCATTGTTTCATTGATGTTGGTAGATTACAACATCTCCCTCCTTTCGTATAAAGTTAATATATTTATAATTATTACAGAGTCATAAATAGAAATAAAGTCATGTTTATATTTTATAGAGTACATATTCATAAAACGAAAAAAAACTTAATTAGTTTCCTCAATTACCAGCATATTTTAGAAATGAAATGATCGTTACATATAGTGGGATTGGTTCCTTGGAAAAGGTTCTTCACCAAAACGTGTGGTTGATTTCCGTTCCGACTGTGCGCTTTGCCGCTGACGCTTCGCTTTCGCGCAGAGCAGAGCTTCCTGGGGGCGTCCGATGAGCCGCTTCACTCGCGTTGCTCGCTCCAGGGTCTCGGGCCTACACGATGTAGGTCACGAAGGCGTTATCACAGGACGTGATGCTCTTAGCCTTCGTTCCTCTTTCGCTGATCCCCAAGGAGTCACCCAGCCTCCACTCCAATCAACTTATTTACATAGTATATGTTTTAACAAATGTCATCCACAACTTTTGGTGATGAGCCTTGCAAATAATGGTATTATGAACTTTTAAAAAGCTATTAACTTCTTAAAAAATAGTAATTTCATGTTACTTATTCGATTTTCTATTCATCATCATGCCGATTAGGACTGTTTTTATTTGGGAGAGCATCTGGTAAGAAAAGTCAGCAGTTCTGGCGTTTATTTATAGAACTTCATCAATGAAGCACCAGTTGGCAGAACATTAGAGGATCCTTCCTATTTATAACTCAACCCCAACATTGGATGTAGAATCAAAAAAAGTTTGAAATGACTTTAGTTAGTGAATTATATAGAAGAAAAAGGATGTTTCTTTAAAAATAATGCTAGTTCTAGATCTACGATGTTTACCGTATATGAAAATGAAGAAGAAAAATAATGTACGTAAAAGCATAACTAAAGGAGCATATACAATGATAACATTTGAAAATGTCACCAAAAAATATGTAAATGATCAAGTCGCAGTGAAGGCTATTAATTTGGAAATCAAGAAAGGGGAATTTTTTGTTCTTATTGGACCGAGTGGCTGCGGAAAAACAACATTATTAAAGATGATTAATCGTTTAATTCCTTTAACGGAAGGGACCATTCGAATTAATGAAAAAAGAATAAGTGATTATAACATACATGAATTACGCTGGAATATTGGCTATGTGCTTCAGCAGATTGCTCTTTTTCCTCATATGACCATAGAAGAAAATATAGCCGTAGTCCCTGAATTAAAGAAATGGGGTAAACAGCAAATCCAAAAGCGAGTGTATGAATTATTGGAGATGGTCGGACTTGAACCAGACAAATATAGCCAGCGTAAGCCAAAAGAGCTCTCCGGTGGTGAACAACAAAGAGTGGGCGTTGTTCGAGCATTAGCAGCTGATCCCGAGATTATTTTAATGGATGAACCATTCAGTGCCTTAGATCCGATTAGTCGTACGAAGTTGCAAGATGACCTACTTGAGCTTCAACGAGCCATACAAAAAACAATCGTCTTTGTGTCGCATGATATGCAAGAGGCTTTAAAATTAGGTGATCGCATTTGTGTGATGAGGGATGGGGAAATTGTACAAATAGGAACGCCGCAAGAAATTATACAAAATCCTGTTAATGATTTTGTGAGAGAGTTTATTGGGGTAAATACAATGAATCCATTCCATCTTGAAGCTGTAATGAAACCAATTACGGATGAAGATAGTGAAAGAAATTGTAAAGAAAGCATTTCATCTAAAGATTCTTTACAAACGATTCTTCAAAAATTAGCTCAATTTGAATGTTTAGGTGTAGTCGATAACGGAAAAATAATTGGCACGGTCACAAGAGCATCGATGCTGCAGTATTTAGCGCATGATTCCTTAGAAAGAGGTAATGCAAATGACTAATTTCTTTGACGTTTTTAGCGAACGAAAAGGCCAGCTATTGGCATCCTTATTAGAGCATATTCAAATTTCCTTTATAGCGCTATTTTTTGCAGTAGTCATTGCTATACCTCTAGGAATCTATTTAACGAATAAAAAGAAAATAGCGGAAAGTATTATTGGGATTAGTGCGGTTTTACAAACGATTCCTTCATTAGCACTATTAGGGTTATTGATTCCGTTGTTTGGCATCGGGAAAGTTCCTGCAATTATTGCCTTAGTTGTTTATGCTCTTCTTCCTATTTTACGTAATACATTTACGGGAATAAACGAAGTGGATCCTTCTTTAAAAGAGGCAGCAATGGCTATGGGGATGAATAAGCGTAAGCGGTTGGTGAAGGTAGAATTACCGCTCGCTATGCCAGTGATTATGGCAGGGATTAGAACAGCTATGGTATTAATCGTTGGAACGGCAACTTTAGCAGCATTAATTGGAGCGGGAGGATTAGGGGATATCATTTTGCTTGGTATTGACCGAAATAATACAGCACTAATTATTTTAGGAGCTGTTCCTGCGGCGATTTTAGCATTAGTGTTCGACTTCTTGCTAAAAAAGCTAGAATCACTGTCCTTTAGAAAAACGATGACAGCATTGAGCATGATTAGCATTGTCGCATTATCAATAATGATCCTGCCGCTACTAAACTTCAAAGAGCAAGAAGAAATTGTCATTGCAGGTAAGCTTGGCTCTGAGCCTGAGATTCTTATCAATATGTATAAATTGCTTATTGAAAATGAAACGGACTTAACGGTGCAATTAAAACCTGGTCTTGGTAAAACTTCTTTTGTATTTAATGCACTTAAATCTGGTAGTATCGATATTTATCCAGAATTTACTGGAACGGCAATTTCTGAGTTTTTAAAAGAGGAAGCCATCAATAATAATCAGGAAGATGTTTATCATCAAGCAAAAGAAGGAATGATGAATAAATTTGGCATGGTGATGCTAAGTCCGATGAAATATAACAATACGTATGCATTGGCTGTATCAAAGGAAATGGCTGAAACGTATGATTTGCAATCAATTTCTGACATTAAGCCTATTCAAGAAACGATAAAAGCTGGCTTCACATTGGAATTTAATGATCGAGAAGATGGTTATTTGGGTATTCAAAACCGTTATGGTATTACATTGCCTAATATAACAACAATGGAGCCAAAGCTTAGATATCAGGCGATCGAAACAGGAAATATCGATTTATTAGATGCTTATTCAACAGATAGTGAAATACGTCAATACAATTTGCAAGTTTTGGTAGATGATCAGCAACTATTTCCACCTTATCAAGGAGCCCCTTTACTAAGGAAAGAGACGCTAGATAAATATCCAGAGATCGAAACAGCTTTAAATAAGCTGGCCAATCGAATAACAGATGATGAGATGCGCGAAATGAATTATCAAGTAAATGTAGAAGGTAAAAATGTAGAAGATGTGGCACGTGAATATTTAATGAAAGCTGGACTGTTGTAAACCGATCATCATATGAAACAAGTAGAGACTGGGACATAATTATATATTCTAAGCCAGGCATGTTGATTAACCATTTTTATCCATCTTGATTAATTTGAAGGCTCTGATTTCCGCTACGTGCTACTCGCTTTGTTGCTGACGCTTCGCTTTCGCACAGAGCAAGGCTTCCTGCGGGCGAGCGTCGAGCCGCTTCCTCCGCTTAGCTCCGTGCAGGGTCTCGTCTGTCTCGCTTTCCCGCGGGAGTCGAGTAGCCCTACGCTACAATCAGTTAAAAATGTGAATATATTAGCAAAAATAGCAAAAAAAATTCCTTTTCTCGCTTAATAATAAACCTATTTTTCCCTAATCAACACGCCTGATTCTAAGCGGAATTAGAAAACTTCGCATCAGAAAAGCGCGAGAAATCAACGTTTCTAAAATTGATTTCTCGCGCTTTTTAAGGTTTTGACCAGTTATGTCCCAGCCTCTATTTTTGTTAGTTTTAGGATGGATTTGCATCAAAATGAAGTGACAGCCGCCATGACGTTAAGGTGAAAATACGTGATTTCACATGTGTCTATGTTCTTAGGTATATTATCCTTATTTTCTGAAAGTTATAGAATATACTCTTTTTTTAGTACATTTATAATTATTATTCAAAGAAAATATACTAAAAAAGCTTGAATATGCAAATTAATGGAAATTGAAAAATAAGATTGAATTATTAAAAAAACAATATTTGGATTGTCATTGCTTCGATAGTATAATTTCTTCCAATGTACGTTGTTTTGGAGCTAAATGTGGATTAAAATGGGTATCAGCTCAAAAAATTGCTTTTATTAGTATAAATTGTTTTTTAATTGAGCTTAAAAAATGATAAAGATACATCTTGGAGGAAGAAATGAAAAAGAGTTTATTTTTAATGTCTTCGCTAATTTTATCCACTTCAATTATTCTAGGTGGCTGTGGAAACAATGAAGATGAAGCAAAAAAAGATGAAAATTCAAAGAACACACAGGAAGAAAAAGGACAAGAACAAGATAAAGTTAAAAAAGACGAGCCTAAAAAAGATAAAGAATCAACTGAAGGATCAGCTGACTTTGCTTCTTTAATTTCTTATATGGAGAAGGAAACTCAAGGGAAAACGAAAGTTCTATTTGAAAACAATGAACCCCAAGTACATAAAATGGAAAATGTTTCGATTTCACTGGATGCATATTCAGTAGTAGAATTGAAGGATTTCCATACTGATTTTAATATTCCATTTAACGAGGAAACAAATGGTGGCGTTATTTTAGCTAAATACACTGTGAAAAATGACATGGATAAAGATGTTTATTATATGCCTAGTTTAGATATCACATTTACGGGTGCAGAAAAATATTATACAAATTATAAGGAATTAATTCCTGAAGAAGATCAATTACCAACAAAGCTAAGCTACTCAACAGATTATTTGCTAAAAAAGGGTGAAGAGGTAACAGGATATATTGCTTATCCATTCGGTGCAGCAGATTTAGCAAAAATCAATGAACTGGGCACTGTAGCGGTAATGGTTCCACTACCGCTTACTGAAAAAGAAAAATATGATTCTACGATCGGTTCTGAAGGAAGATTTAATCTAGCTTTACATGCTGCTGGTTCGGAAAAAGTATCAAGTAACGCATCATTCTATCAAGATAAAGCAACGATGGAAAATATGGGTGAAAAGAAGATGCTGAAGGAAAAAAGCGACATCAATGAAAGCAAAAAAATTGGTGATGTTAATGCTGTTCTAGAAGGGTATCAGTTTACAGCATTTACACCAAATGAGGTGGAAGCTCCTCGTTTCTCCAATTTCACAAATGGTGTTACATTATTAACAGTGAAATTTAAGTTAGACAATAAAGCTGCTAGTGAAATTGGCTTATCTGCTATGTCTTCAAAATTAACGGTTAATGATGGCTCACAATATTTATTGAGCGAAGGTATGTTATTAAATTACAGTTATAATGACATTATTAAAGCTGGAGAAGCTGGCGAGCTATTGCAAGTATACGTATTAGACCAAGAGCAATATGAAAAAATTTGGAAAGACAAAGCCTTTGAACTTGAATTAGGTCCAATTCGAGATAAAGGTGCAAAGGATACTTCTAAAGGCCATACAGTCACGTTTACATTACCAAAATAAATTGTAAGAGCCCTCTCAAGCTAATTTGAGAGGGCTTCATTTTTTCGTTGTTGGGGATTCATATAAGACGAGTATTTTGTCCTCACCTCAACACTTTAAAGTACCACTATATATTTACCATCCACTTAACCCTAATCCTTTTCGATGAGACGTTTCTAGTAGGGCAAGTTTTTCCACCCAGTCATCACATTTTTTCTCCCAATAGTGTAAAGAATTATTTTCTGAACATAGTATAGTAGAATCAATTTTTCGTAACTTCGTCCTTAATTGATGGGGAATTGCTAATATTTCATCACTAAACTTCATTTCCTCTTGATCTCGAAAATCGTTATAGTATTTAGTCATTTTATTGACGTACCGTTTATAGATCGCTAGTGAAAGACAAAAAGTTTCTATTGATGAATTTACATAGATGCGTTCTTTGTTTTCTAAATGGCTATAGTCTAATAAAACAATTTCAGCACGAAGTCGATTGAGCACAAAGTATTCATGATCGATATGCTCTTTAATCAGATAGAAGTTCTCAAAATGTAAATAAGTCGGTAGTTTATTGATAATATCAGCAAAGTACCAGTCATTTTCAAGTTTCGTTAAAGGTGCCTCCTCACCAGACTGCTCTAATTTTGATCCTTCGATTTTTAATTCCATGTCCTTTAGTGAGGAGTAGCTTCTTAAAAATCCTTTTGAAATAGATAAAAATTTATATTTTCTGCGGAACTTTTCAAAGTCATCCCCAATATGTTCAACTAAAAAATCAATTGAAGCTTGAGAGATTCCTTTTTGGTCCATTTGCAAAATGGCTCTGTATGTATTTAAAGAATCCAAAATGATATATCCTCTCTTTCTGTCTTTTGTCATATTATACAGAATTTTATTGGAAGGGTTAAAATGAAGTGTATAATGAACAAAGCATATTCAATATACAAAAATCGTGTCAACGTTAATTGTGATATGCAAGGCATTAAAAATTCAAATTATGCAATAGGATCATTTATCTATCTCATCAGCTTATGAATGCTTGCTAGAGGAGTTATGTATGGATGGATTGGAGGTTTCTATTGTACATTTGATTCGGTTAACGATTGATGGATTGTATTATGCAAAACGATTAAATATCGCACCGATTACGGATGAAGCAGTAGAGGGTGTTTTTGAACAATTAATGCAAATGACATGGAAGGACTAACATAGATGAGTGCTTTTGGTTTTTTATTTATTTCAATTATCTCAGAAGTTTTTGCAAGCTCCATGCTGAAACTTACAAATGGCTTTAAACGAATACTACCGTCAATTGGTGTAGTAGTTGGATACGGGACTGCCTTTTATTTCCTATCCTTAACCCTACAATCTTTAGCAATTGGCACAGTCTACGCGATCTGGGCGGGGGTAGGAACGGCGCTAACAGCGATAGTCGGCGTAGTGTTTTATAAGGAATTATTCAATGTGAAAAAAATGATTGGTATTTTGTTCATTATTGTCGGTGTGGTTTTTCTTAACCTTGCTGGTGGTGGACATTAAGGAGGAAGTTGCCAATGAAAGGTTATCTATTTTTAACGTTATCCATTGTTACCGAAGTATTTGCCACAACGATGCTCAAGCTTTCAGAAGGATTTACAATTTTAGGTCCATCCATTGCAGTCGTATTTGGATATGGCATTTCGTTTTATTCATTATCTTTATGTTTAAAAACGTTACCATTAAGCCTTGCATACGCCATTTGGTCTGGAATAGGCACAGCATTAACAGTCATTGTGGGAATCGTTATATGGGGAGATATTTTTAATCTTTACTCAGCCATCGGAATTACACTAATTATTGGTGGTGTTCTTCTTCTAAATCAAGGAGACCGACATAATGCAACAACATAGCGTTCATAACAAGAAAACGTCTAAATTTTAAATGATGGACGTTTTCTTTTTTTTGTAGAATTCTTTCATTTATATAAATTTATCCCGCATGAACATCCCCTTCTTTCATGAAAAAAGTCGTCATATCCCTAAGTTCTACATATTATAACGAGAAGGTGTTAAACATGTTGAAATTGGTTCATTGATAATAGATGTCTCACAAGACTTGGGAGGGGCTGGGGGAAATGAATAATGAAAACAGAAGAAATCATTTTTTATGTGAAGCACTCTACGACATAAAAACACTCCAGGATATGATGAATGATTTTCATTCTAAATACTTTGGACAGCTACTTGTGAATATAATTGGAAGTGATACGATACCCTTTTTTTTAGTAACACATAAAGGTGCTCATTTAAAATTATTAGATACAGTAAAGAAGTTTGAAACAGAGTTTTTTCGTATAGAGGATATTGATAGGGAACGTTGTCGTGGAACTGTTTCGCTTTTACGTGCCTATGATTATGAAGGGAACGATACGAATTTGTTACCAGAGGTTGTGAGGTTAGAGAAAACATCCACAAAAAAATCTATTGAATTAAGTGGTATTTCGGCAATTCAATTATTAAAGCCTGATATGTTAAAAGGGAAATACATCATTGAGCCCAAATGGTGATGATCATTTTTTTACTATTCAAATGAAACAATACTAAAATCTGTTCTTGATATAAAAAGCAGGAGTGCCGTCAAGTACATATTTTGGTGAGGAGTCACTAAAATAACAGAATGATTAGAGCATCTGTCTGTATGCATGCTAGATGGATTGAATTTATTAGAAAGAGAATTACAGGAAAGGAAGAGATTAATGCATGACAATTATTGGGATGTTACATCACCGTTTAGATCCTAGAACTGTTATTAAGTCGTATGCATATGCAGCTGTGGCAAAAGCAGAAGGAGCTCAATTTTTTTATTTTACACCAAGAAGCGTGAATTTTAATACACGTTCCATAAACGGGAAAGTATATGAAGATGGCGAATGGCACGATAGGAAAATGCCCTTTCCAGATGTAATATACAATGCAGGAAGTCCTGAAAAATTAGCGGTATCAAAGAGAATTATTAATAGATTAAAAAAAGAAATACCTTTTACAACACATTCAATCGGAAATAAGTGGAACGTTATGGAACGTCTTAGGGAAGCTAAGAAATTTGACAAGTATTTAATCCCAACAAAGATTGTGAAAAGTGCTGATTTGTTCCATAAGTTTATGACTACCTATAAAAAAGTAGTGTTTAAACCTATAGATGGCCGAAAGGGAAAAGGGATCTATTTTATTTCGCAAGCAGGGAGTACTAATTTTGAGGTAAGGAAGGATAGCGAAAAGAGTCTTTATTCGAAGCCCCAGTTAGATAAATTACTAGCTGATCAACTTTCTACTGGAACCTTTATCATGCAGCCCTATATTCAATCAGTAACAAAATCAGGGCAAGTTTATGATTTTCGTCTGCATGTGCAAAAAAACGGGGAAGGCAAATGGATTATTACGACAATCTATCCGCGCATTGCACCAAATGGCTCGATTATACCTAATATTAACAATGGTGGTTTTACAAATTATTTAGATCCTTTTTTGGAGCAGGAATTTGAAGAAGATGGCTATAATATCCGGCGCATGCTAGAGCATTTTTCTTTGTCATTAGCCCATCATTTAGATGATATTCAAATAGTGCAATTTGGAGAGGTCATTGATGAAATTGGCATTGATATTGGATTAGATGAAAATCAAAAAATTTGGATGTATGAGGTAAACTGGCGGCCGGGCTGCCCACCTGCCTTTTATTTAGAATTAGATGTTGTGATCCATTCTATTAAATATGCAATGTATCTTGCAAAGAACAAGAAACAACTTCAAAGTGAAATTACTCAACAGAAAAATAAACACCTAACCAAAAAACAAAATTTACCAATTATTGCGATTACCGGTAGTGCTGGAAAAACGACTTCTAAAGCATTTCTTGCCTCTATCTTATCGGTAAAATGGAACATTTTTGAATCGAAAGATTATTGGAATACGACAGAGCATACAAAAAAACACGCCGAAGAAATCAATGCTTCACATGAAGCGGTCGTGCTTGAGTACGGAATGGCCTATCCTGGAATCATAACAAATCACTGTAGCATTATCCAACCGAATATTAGTATTATCACAAATATCGGTTTGGCTCATGTCGGTAATTTTGATGGAGATATTAGAGGGGTGGCAAAGGCAAAATCAGAGTTAATACATGGAATGACTCAAGACGGTTTACTAATATTGAATAAAGATGATGACAATTCTAAGTTTTTAGAAACACAGAAGTTTAAAGGAAAGGTTTTAACAGTTGGTATTCATGGCACAGCAGACTATAATGCCTATGATATTCAATATAAAGATATTGGTATGACATTTAAAATAAAGCTGCAGGGACAAGAAACTGAAATGTATATCCCGATTTTAGGGGAACATCATGTTTATAATGCGCTCAATGCGATTGCAGTGGCCGATCATTTAGGATTTAGCCCATTAGATATTAAAGCGGGACTAAATTTCAAAAAGCCGCCAAGAAGGTTAACAATTTATAATTGTCGCGATGAAATCACAGTTATTGACGATACTGTTCACTCTCATCCTCAAGGTGTACGGGCTGCAATTGATGTTCTTAAGAATATTGCAAAGCAACGGAAAGTAGCAATCATAGGTCAGATGCGAGAACTAGGGGATTTAAGGGAAGAGGAATATCGTAAAGTTGGCGAGTACATTCAAGAGCAAGAGATAGATTTACTCATTACTTACGGATTTAGAACAGAGGAAATGGGAAATGCTGCAATAGCTAAGGGGATGAATCCTTCTAAAGTTTATCACTTTATTAATAAGGAAGAACTGCATGTACTATTAGATAAAATCATAAAACCTAATGACACCATTTTAGTAAAGGGTGCAAGTAAAACGAATATGTTTGAAACGGTAAAATTTTTAGACCAAACTTTTAAAGAATAATTTTTAAGCCCGAGTAACTGTCCACTAGAACGTGACAATTACTCGGGCAATTTTTTTGAAATATATTCTGTTTAGAAAATTTATTTTACACTTTTAGAATAAATTTTATCTCTTTTGCTGCGGTTGTCGCATTTTTTCTAGCTTCGGCTAAAGTGTTACCTTCCGCAATGACATATGCATAGCGATGACCCATTGATAAAGGTGGAGTTAGTAATGTTCCTCTTTTCGGCTTTACATATACCTCTACAATACCTGGTGATTTAGTTGCTCTATTTTTTCCAATTACCCTTTCTAAAATACCTTTACTGTCAACAATGATGTATTTTGTATAAACAGATTTTCTATGCCTCGGTTTGACATTAGGGGCTTCACCTAAAAATAACTTAAGTGTTTCTTCCACTAAACTAAATCCAAAAGCAGCTTGTAACATATTGTTCATGGCGCCGCCTGAAATTCTAGGATTAATCTCGATCAGCTTCCAACCATTTTGTGTTAAACGAAGCTCTAAATGAAGGGCACCATTCTCAATATTAAATGCCTTAACAATGGAATGGAGTACTTCTTCGATCCCAGTTTGAATGTTCGCAGGAGCTTTGACGACTACGCCATAACCGGTAATGATAAAGCGTTTCCCCTTGGTAATTTCTTGTTCAATAATGCCTATTACATGAGCTTGGTGTTGAAAAACGATGGCTTCCACTAAATATTGAGGGCCATCAAGGTATTCTTCAATCATAATTGTTTCATTTGGATTCTTACTTCGAAGAGATTTGAGGTGATTATTAAGCTGAGCTGAATTTTTTGCTAACAACACATCTTTGGAGCCCGTTGATTTTGGAGACTTCACAATCAATGGAAAACCCATATTATTAGAAATGGTTTCGTCTGGTTTAATTAGGGCAAATTGAGGTGAATAACTTTGGTCCCTTAAATGATTTCTTGTTTTTTCTTTATCCTCCATTATTTCGATGGCGGATGAAGATGTATAGTTTTGACAAAATTCATCACATAAAATAGAAGCAATATGGACAAATGGATCAACAAAACTTACAACACTTTTAATCTCAAATCCATTTTTAAATAATTTATCAATTTCTTCTTTCATTTTTTCTATGTTCAAAGTGTCAATAAGAATCATTTTATGAATGTCGGGGTAGGCTTTTCGCTGTTGAAGTTGTTTTTCATTGTTGGTGAAAAGGATTGTAAAATAGCCTAATCTTTCTGCTGCTCTTGTTGCTTCACGACTTGACCCGGATTTATTTGTACCGATAAATACAATGGCTTTCAGAGATATCACTCCTTCTAATGGTACTTAGTTACTTAATCACTTAATCATCTATATATATATGCAAACACATAGTTTTCTTCTAGTTATGTATCATGTCTACATCCAAGCAACTTTAAGCATGCTTCATATACTAGAAATAGAAAGGAGGGAGAGAAAATATGAAGCCTCTTTCGGTGAAGAATTTAACCATGATTACTGCAGGTAAACTAGTGCATGGGTCAGATAAAGTGCTAATTCAGTATGGTGCTTATCGACTAAAGCAAGTGAAAAAAACAAATACAGCCCTTTTTACGGATAAACATATTGTTAATTGGAAAAGTCTAGAGTCACTTTTTCCTCTAGTGCTAGTAACTGATTGGTCTTATAGTCCAAAAGAGATTCCTAGTCAAGTAATCATTATTAACGTAGCGAATGTAGATGAGGCCTATTGGAAATTTGTACATTTTTATCGAAGTCAATTTAATATCCCAATCGTTGCGATTACGGGCACTTCAGGAAAAACAACGACAAAAGAAATGATTAAACATATTCTTTCTGCTGAAAATAAAGTGGCAGCCACTACGCTAAGCAGCAATTCTAGAACAGCTTCTTTACAATATTTACTGAGCATTGATGATGAAACTGAAGCGGCTGTTTTTGAAACGGCTGTTGGTTCACCAGGGGATGTCAAAAAAGCAGGGAAATATTTCAAGCCATCCATTGGTGTTATTACCAATATAGGAGCACATCATTTGAATTATTGTAAAACGTTGGAGGGTTATATTGAGGCAAAGGGAGAAATGCTGGACATTATTGATCCCGCAGGCTCATTAATCCTTAATGCTGAGGATGTCAACACAAGCAAAATAGATTTATCAAGGTTTCACGGAAAAATCATTAAAGTAGGTAAGCATAAATCCAGTGATTTTCGAGCAAGTGATATTCGCTACCACAAAAATGGTATGTTGTTTAACGTTCATCACAAAAAGATGAGCTATGAAATCTTTGTTCCAGGATTTGGTGAACATCAAGTATATAATGCGCTTGCTGCCATTGCAGCCGTTTATGAAATAGGTGTTCCTATTCCAATGGCTGCTGAACAACTGCGATCATTCCGACATTTAAATAAGCAGCTTCAGCTTTTTGAGGGCATTAATGATTCCGTGTTATTGGATGATACATGGAGTATTACGACCACTTCTTTGGAAGCCGCATTAAAGGTTTTGAATGAGCTTGGAGTAGGTAAGAAAAAGATTGCAATAATTGGAACGATTACAGATTTAGGCTCTTGGGGATATACTATTCACGAGCAGGCGGGAGAGTTAATTAATCGCATTGGGGTCGATGTACTCATTACAATAGGGGAGCATGCACGCATTATGGCGGACCATGCCATTGATTTAGGATTTAGTTCACATGTTTATACATTTAGAAATAGTACGTTCGTCTATAAATTATTACAAAATCTTATTGATGAAAATACGATTGTTCTCATTAAAGGAGATATGTATAGTAAACAAATTTTTGAATTAGCTGCAAAATTAAAGGTAAAAACTGTACCCCCAGCTGAATAGTCTCAACTAATCGTGTGGGATCATGACTGTGCCACACAGAGTGTTTCTCTACTAATGTATAGTATTCTGCTAGAAAGGAGCGCTCTGGAAAGAAGATAAAAAGCGATAAAACAGAAGTCCATACGAGAAATGTTGGAAGATTGGCCAAACAACAGGTTCATCACCAAAAGTTGTGGATGACATTTGTTAAAACGTTTGCCATCTATATAGGTTGATTGGAGTAGAGGCTGGGCGACTCCTTGGGGCTCATCGGACGCCCCCAGGAAGCTTTGCTCTGCGCGAAAGCGAAGCGTCAGCGGCAAATGTTTTATCTGTGCGAAAGCGGAGCGTCAGCACCCAAGCGCCCGGTTGGTACGGAAATCAACTACACTTTATGGTGATGAGCCAAACAATACCCAATTGATTAGAGACATATATTATTGGATAAAGAGAGGGGGAATAGTCCTTGCAACATATAAGTGTGAGTGATATTAGGAAATTACTACAGGGGGAATTGATAAGCGGTTCTGAAAATTGGTCTGTCAAACATGCCATCTATTATAATCGACACGATTTGACGCAAAGTCATACACTAATGTTTGTTAGTAAAAATGATGAAATTAACTGGCAAGAGATCAATCGTATGGGTCCGTCTCTAGTGTTATCAAATAAATCAACAACAGAGCTGAAAAACGCACTAGAGAATACAACTGTTATTCAGGTTAAAAGTATTGTGCAGGCATACTGGAAGTTTGTGGAATATTACAGAGGTCTGTTCCAAATACCTGTTGTTGCTTTGACAGGTACATGTGGAAAAACAACAACGAAAGAAATGATTAAACATATAGCAAGTAAAGAATGGAATGTTCAAGCATCCATAAGTAGTAAAAACGAACCTCGGCAATCATTACCTTATTTGACAGGTATCGATGACACAACGAAAGCAGCAATATTTGAATTAGGTTTAGGAAATACAGGGAATATTAAGCATCAGTGTATGATTTATCAGCCGACTATTGGCATCATTACAAATATTGGTGTGCATCATTTAGATGGCTGTAGAAACCTTGAAGGCTATATTAAAGCGAAGGCAGAAATTGTAGATGGAATAAGGGATAACGGCATCTTGATTATCAATGGCGATGATGAAAATATCAAGAAGATCCCTATGCATACTTTTAAGGGAAAGATTATTACTGTTGGATTACAGGAACAAGCAGATTACAAAGCTTCTAAAATACAATTTCAAGATAACGGCATGCGGTTTGTTTTACATGTATCCGATGCAAAGTACAATGTATTTGTCCCTGGCTACGGTGAACACCAAGTATATAATGCATTAGCTGCTATCGCGGCCATAAAAGAAATGGGACTTTCCATTCGTCATGCCATCTCAAGTTTGCGATCATATAAACCGATGGCAAGACATTTAGAACTTTCGACAGGTATTGGTGATAGTACGATAGTAGATGACACGTGGACAAATAACCCGACATCTGTTGAAGCAGCTTTAAAAGTTATAGATACGATAGGAAAAGATAAAAAAGTCATCCTTATTTTAGGAGATATTAAGCGATTAGGTAATTACGAAGAAAAATATCATCGGGAAATAGGCTCCATGGTCGCCCAAAGAAAAATTGATACACTGATTACGATTGGCAAAAGAGCAGAGACTATTGCAGATCAAGTGCTAAAGGAAGGAACAAGCGCAGAAGTTCATCAGTTTAAAGATGTTACGGGCGTTTTAGAAATTTTGAAACCAAAGCTTGATCAAGATACGATAGTGCTTATCAAGGGACCGATGTCTAGTAGATCTATGATTGAATTTGCCAATAACCTAAAAAATAGATAAATAGAAAAAAGAAGTTTCTGGGGTTACCCCTGTCAAGTAGACAGCTTAAAAAGAGTCTAAGCAACCATCTGGTGTCGATATTCTATCGGTGCCAGATGGTTGAGTCGTTTTTGGAAGCGAAAAGTATATATATTCTTCAACGGCTTGTATCACGTCATCTTCAGAATTGTCAGCTAAGAGATATAAACATTCACTCTTAAAATGTGAGAAGAAGGATTCGATACAGGCATTATCCTGGCAGTTCCCTTTACATATAAATATAGAACTATCGAGAATAGTAAAAATGGGAGGGGTTATTAAGTAGTAGAGAGCTTGAGATAGTTGATTTATTAATCAAAGGATTAAAAGATAATCAAATAGAAGAAGAGTTATTTATTCGTAAATCTACTGTGAGAGCACATATAGGTAATATTTTTGAAAAGCTTGAGGTTAAATCTAGACTGGAATTGATTGATGAACATGATAGATTCATTTTTAAAGAAATAAAAGATCTATTATTAAGGGTCATCACCGAAACATGTACTTGGTTTTAAAAACGAAATTAGCACATGGAACGGAAGGCGGCGACTCCTTGGGGATTAGCGAACAGCTTGAGACCCCGCAGGAGCGTAAGCGACGAGGAGGCTCAAGGTTCGCCCCCAGGAAAGCGTCCGCCTGTAGTGGAATGTGCTGTCAAGTACATATTTTGGTGAAGAGCCATTATTAATGTATGAAATTTTTGATTGAACTTATTTTGCGCTGATTGCTTCGTATACAACATTTAAAAAGAGGAATGGAGATTATATGAAGATTTTTATATTTATTCTTATAACAATTACAACATTATTTAGTTGGTTCAAATTTAGAAAAGAAATAAAAATAGCTGAAAGTAATGAAGAAATTAGACAGGCATTTGTGCGATTCATGCTGATGCTATTTTTATTTTTAATTTTTATAGTTAGTGTTGGTTTCTATTAAAGAATAATAAAATGCAAATAAAAAACTTCTACTGTATACAAACTATTTTTTCTAGGCATAGAAAAATCCCCTTTAAGTAGAATGTTAATGACAGATTACTGTAGCTCTTTCAACATTGTCTACTTAAAGAGGATACTATCATTCCTCATAAAGGAATGCTTCTTTTCTTCTATTTAAACTATAAACGTGCGTTAATAGGAGAGAAATGTCGGTCTACTCTACTGTTTAGGTAGTAGAAATAATCAACAGTTAGAGTTGAACTTTTTTAAAATACACGTTTTGCTGTAATAAAGTGGTCTTTATAATAGTCAACCAATAGTACTCTTGTCATTACACCATCAGAATTTGGAATGATGATACGATGATCACCAGCATAGATAGCTACCATTGAAGGGGTTTTAGAGCCTGTCGTACTATTAAAGAACACCAAATCGCCCTTTTTTAAATTGGTACGTGAAACCGTTGTTCCGACGTTCATTTGTTGTTTTAAATTGGTTGTACCAAGATTAACGCCACTCTTACGATAAATAAACTCTACGTATCCTGGTGCTGTAAAACGTAGATTCTTTTCATTATTCGTTGAGCTAATTGTTACTTTATTTTTATAATTTAAGGCGTTCTCAACAATTTTATCGCCTTTCGTTGCAGGGTTAGCTGACATTAAAGTAGGTAAGACTCTGCGAGCAGAGACATAATTTTCTGTGTAATATGGCTTGCTATTTAAATCAGAAATAACAATATTTTGTTTAGAATCAGCCATGTGGATCATCTTATTATTCCCGATATACATACCTACGTGATCAGGGTCTGTTCCTGTCTTTTTACTCTTAAAGAATAGTAAATCGCCTTTTTGTAATTGATTTCTCGCTACATATGTTCCTTGTTGAATCATATAATTTTCATTGTAAGTGCCTAGGTCAACACCGTTCTGCTCGAAAATGTACATTAAAAATGAAGCGCATGAAAATTTATAAGGATATGTCGGCTTGTATACAGTATTGCTGTATGTTGCCTTACCAATTAAGCTTTTACCGGTTTGAATTAATTGATCTGCTTTCAAAGAAACGGCCTGTGCGTTATTTTGGGCATTTGTTGTTGCAGCTTCTACTTCTATTGGATGAACAGTAGGTTGTACCATCCCCACTGTGCTAAAACCGATCGTCAATGCTAATGTTGTAGTTAAAAATCGTTTATTCATGTTGTTAATTTCCTCCTGAAGCTTTTTTAGGATAAATCCTGTTTTGGCTTGCCATTGGAATTAATCGTAGCATGAAAAAGTAGGGCTTCTTTGAGGTAAATGTTACCACGCTTTTTCGAAATAGGCTTTCAACGCTTGATATAAAAGGCTTCATCGCGAGAGTTTACAGTTTCATTACAAATGTTTCAGTAGGATGTATTATTTGTAGATTGCATGAAATCATAAACTGCTCCAAATATGTTAGAGGACTTACTAACATCGTTGGAGCAGTACAAAAAGGGCTTTTTAAATTTCCTGAATCATCTCAACTCTATTACCAAATGGGTCTCTAAATTCAAAACGTTCAAAATGAGGAATAGGCACAGAATCGTAAATTTCTACATGATGTTCGGCTAATACTTGTTTCCAGTATTGTATATTTTCAACTTGGTAGGCAATATGAGCCTTCGTCGTTAATCGATCGAAGCCATCCTCGGTGCCTATATGTACCTCTTTATTGCCGACTTGTAACCAAAATCCACCTCGTCCTTTAAGAGAATCCGGTTTTTCAATCTCATTTAGCCCTAAAATCGTACAATAAAAATGTTTGGCCTGATCTTCCTGACCTTTTGGAATAGTAATTTGAACATGGTGTAAGCCAATAATCATTTTTCTTCCCCCTAAAAGAATTATTCTATACTTACTTCTAGAAAATATTGTTAAATCCTTCTAAGTATAGTGTTTTTTGTTTTAGAAGAAGCTTTCATAAAACCAGTAAGAAGAATGAGAGAATAGGCCCATAACAGCCATGAAGCAAAATAGCGATCTACGTCAGCTGGTAAATTTGTGAAAATAGTATCAAAAAATAATAATACGACTGCATCGATGAGCATCCCAGGTAATGCGATGCAAATGGCTGCTTGAAGTTGCTTTGAGTCAGATAGATTTTATTATAAAAAATCTAGACACAAGAGAAGAGTTTACGGAAAACCTTTTAAGTAAAATCAACTAGTAGAATACATAATTAAAGTCCTGCATCACTTTTGTTGTGGTTCTTTCTTCTTTTTGTCGATTGAAAAGTTAACCTTTCTTGATACTACGCCAATATATGCTATAATTTTCCTAAATAAACCCTATCAATCTCTAATATAATAGTAGTAGTATCTATTCTACTTTATTGGAGGTGATAGACTGTGAAAGAAAGGGATGATAAAGATATGTTAGAAGTTCTAAAAGAAGAAAAATTCGATACAAAAGAAAAGATTCCTAAAAGATATGATCTTGATAGTAAACGAATTAAGGAACTTGTAGCAAGTAAAGAAACTGTAATAGTCAAGAATGGAGTCATGCAAATTAATCCTTCTCATCCTGATTATGACTTTTGGATGGAGGATTGATTGATTTATGAAAGCAAGAGAAATATACAGACTTAACCATCCTAACGAAGAAGGACATGGTGATAAAGTTCGCCCTGTCCTTGTTTTTGTTTAGACTTCAACGCCTCATGAATTCCTCGCATTAAAAATAACTACAAAACCGAGACCTCAAAATCGAGTAGAAATTAGATATTGGCAAGAAGCTAATTTAGATTGTGAGTCATATGTTCAATGTGACCGATTTACATCTTTCATTTTAGATGGAGAAGCAGAATTTATTGGGACGCTAGAACAATATGATTACGATAGAGTTGTCTTGAAATTTAATGAATTTTACCCTATCTTAAATATGCAAAAAGATTATGAGGAAAGTTTAAAACGTACATAGCATTTAACTAACTAAGAAAAACTTTTATATACCTAACTCTCCCATTTTATATGGTGATGGGAGGGTTTTATTATTTCTCAAAACAATTAAATATTTCAAAATAAAAGAAGAAGGTAAGCGAATTTTGGTACGCTCTTTTTTTGTTTGTAAAAAATAGTGAAAAAGTTACAACAAACAAAAAAATCCTTTATCGCTCAATGATATACCTATTTTTTCTAAATCAAAACGCCTGTAAAATGACTTTAAAAATTGACTTCCATACAATAGATTATTGTAATCTTTTAGGATATTGTCTGTGTGTACACACATAATGGAATAATAATTAAAACGGAATAATAAGATAGAGGTACAGATCATAAATTCAATTTGTAGCAATTACGCCAAGACGACATTGATTCGTGATGGCAATCAACATAGTATGCCGTGTATTTGTCATAGTAGACATCTTTTTAAAGAGGAGGAGTGTTACACATGAATCCACAAGTAATTGAGTATTATGAAAGTCTGTTGAAATTTGAAATCATGCAAAAGCAATATACAAACGCTTCTCAAACATTAAGGGAGCTAGTTGAACAGTATGTAGGGCAGGATGCTGTTCATAAAAATGACATATTTACTGCTTATACGAATGTAATGAAAGAACTAATTGGATAAAGTAAAACTATAATCAGTGGGGGTTTTCTTCATCCCCACTGATTATTTATTTGTCTTCACGAATCGGCGGGCGATTAATGTGAATCTATCAGTGTTATAAAATTTTTACTAGGACTTCATTCTTATTTCACTTTTTCTTTATATAATAATTCTGCACTTATCTTCATTCAGTAAAGGCTTGCTGAAGATAATGCCTCCGGCGGATGTCACGGATTTTGAATAGTGCGAGCACAATTCAAAATCCAGACGCATTGTTTATCTGTAGCGAAAGCAAAGCGACAGCTACAATTACGCCAAGGCGAAATTGTATTTTATAGATTGGAGAACTAGACATGAAAAACACGCTTTATCAGAGTTTTTGGCGAATGCACTTTTATGCCGCACTATTTATAACTCCACTACTTATTTCGCTAACGCTCAGTGGTATAGGTTTTTTATTTTATACCGATGTTGAGGATCATTTATATGATGAATACTTTTTTGGTGATAGCGGAAAAACTGAGGTACAATCCATTGACGAAGCTGTTAAACTTGCAGAAGAATCATATGCTGGTTATAAAACAAATAAAATTATAGAGTTAGAAGAGCCATACAATACACGATTAACGATGAAAAATGCAGATGGTGAAGAAAGATATGTGTTCTTAGATGACAATAATCAAATTATTGGTGGTCAAGATGCTGGTTACACCTTTGCAAATATTATGAGAAATCTGCATAGTTCTTTATTTATTGGGGGAACTTTTGTAAATTATTTAGTAGAATTAGCTTCGTGCTGGGCTGTTTTTTTACTGCTTTCTGGTGTATACATGACATTTAAAGCAAAACTACTAAAGAAAACAAAGCAGACAAACAAACGTCAAAAGAGTAGGAAATTTCATGCCATTGTCGGGACAATTATTACGATTCCAATGCTTGTACTCATTTTTACAGGTTTACCATGGTCTGCGTTTATGGGGAACTATATTTACCAAGCTTCACAAGATCATCCTTCTTTCGGCACGCCATTATTACAGCAGCAGCCTCCTACATCGGATGTAAGTGAGATTCCTTGGGCTACTCGACAAGAAATCCCTCCAACGTCAGATTCAGGACATGCAGCACATCATGGTATGGAAGCCAATACCGGCTGTGGTGCTAACCCTTACCAACTAAGCGTAGAAAAGCTACAACATGAAATTGATGCAATGAATATATCAAAACCTTACGCGATTATCTATCCTACTAGTGAAGTCGGTGTCTATACAGTTGCAAAATCTAGTAACACAGGTATAACAGGACTTGATGTTAGTCCGGATGAAGAAACAACGATGTATTTTGATCAGTATAGCGGGAAGTTTATTGACAAAGTTGGATATGAGGACTACGGCATTCTTGCCAAATGGTTCACGTGGGGAATTCCTTTACATGAAGGTCATTTGTTTGGCTGGCCAAATAAATTAATAAATTTACTAGTATGTCTAGCATTTTTAGTGGTTATTGCTTGGGGAGTTAGAACATGGTTGCTAAGGAAGAAAAAAGGTCTTCTATCAGCACCACCTAAAATCTCTCAAAAAGTATCTATTCCTTTCATCGTTTTCATGATAATTTTAGGTATACTGATGCCACTATTCGGACTTTCTTTAATTGCTGTTGTACTGATAGAAATCATAATAAATTTGGTATCTAAGAATAAAAAAGAAGTCAATTAAAATACTAAGCGATACTGTATCCTTTCTAGATGAGGAAGCAGTATCGCTTTTCTTTTTCTAAAGCCAGCCTTTTTCACTGGCAACTTGGGCTGCTTGTTGTCTAGATTCGACATGTAGCTTTTGAATGGAGGTTGATAAATAGTTTCGAATCGTACCTTTCGTTAAAAATAATTTTTTACTAATCTCATTCGTTGTGAGTCCTTCTTTTACAAGTTGTAGAACAGCAATTTCACGTTCATTTAATGGATTTTGTTCCTTCATAAATAATGTAGCAGCTAAATCTCTGCTGACAACCTTTTCACCATTCATTACTTTTCTGATGGTTTCAATTAAATAATCGATCGGTTCATCCTTTAATAAATAACCGTGTACCTCACAGTCCATTGCTTTCTGTAAGTACCCAGGACGTGCAAAGGTTGTGACAATCATCACCTTGCATGGTAAATTTGCTTGTCTTATTTTTTCAGCAAGCTCAAGTCCAGTAAGATTTGGCATTTCGATGTCCAATACACAAACATCGGGTAGCTCTTGTTGAATATATTCCCACGCTGTTTGACCGTCTGAAACTTCTGCGATCACTTTGATATCTGGCTCAAACGACAACAAGGAAGTTAAGGCGCCGCGTAACATTTGTTGATCCTCTGCTAGTAATACTCGTATCATGTAGTTGGCTCCTTTCTGTAGTGTTGGATAGGGAGTGTTAACGTCACAATTGTTCCGTTCGTCGATAAATTTTCAATGGAAGCACTTCCGTGAAGGGCAGTCATTCTTTCTTTCATAGATGTTAGTCCATTTCCAAGCCCTTGGTTATGTAAGCCCACACCATCATCCTCGATGTTTAACGTCAAAATGCCATCTAAATCATTCATTTCAATGCGACATTTTTTCGCTTGACTATGTTTAATAATATTTGTAGTTGCTTCTCGAAGACATAAAGACAGCATCGTTTCTTCCACACTTGCTAGTAGTAGTTTTGGGCAGTTATTTTTCATTTTTATGGAAATATTCGCTGTTTGTAAATGCTGTTTACAATGTGTTAGCTCACTTTCTAGAGAAATAAAATTCATATCAGAGACTAATTCTCTTACTTGCTTTAATGCCGTCCGCGTTGTTGCTAAAATATCACTTAATTCATCTTTTACACGCACCGTATCTTTATCGACTAATTTTGATGTTAGTTCTGTTTTTATTTTAATCATTGTCAATGTATGACCAAGCGTATCGTGGAGGTCTCTGGCAATCCGTTGTCGTTCTTCTTGTTGAACAAGCTGCGTATTGACCTCTGTTAATTCTGATTGTAATTTTTTAGATTTTTCCACATAATAGATTAGCATTGGAAATAGTAGCTGAATGATCATTATAGGTATTAAAACTTCGGTCTCTAATTGGAAAGATGTTTCGGATTCAAACAAAATAACGATTAAAAACATAAGGGCAATTGCCATCATTCCTACTGCAATATGCCATTTAGTTTTAGCTCTTCCAATTAAATCAGCAAATGTAAATCCAAAAACTAACATAGAAGATCCTTCATAAATACCTAGTATGATAATAAGCGTAAAGCCTATTAAAGACGCTACAAGTAAACGCCAATCTTTAAACCATAAAGCAATATAGAACGCTACTAAAAATAACAGTAGGATTATTATTTTTGCCAATAATGGTAATTGAGAATTTGACCCTAATACCATGGTGAATAAAAAAATGAGCGATACTACATCAATAATTAGATAATGCTTTGCTTGCTCTCTTGGGTAAATTTTTATATGCTACACCAGCCCTTTTGATTATTTACGTGTAATAGCTTGAATAGTATTTTTACGAATCCATTCCAATGGTCCAAAATGAAAGTGTTTGATGCACAGTTGGGCGATCAAAATTTGTAGCAGGGAAATCGTCATCCAAATGGCAATAATCTCAATGCTATTTAGCGTTCCTCCTAAACCTAAACCCCAGCCGTAGAAAATGATAGATGCCATTAGATTTTGAAGGACATAGCAGCTTAAGGACATTTTACCGACGTCTCCAAGCTTCTTCCATAACCAATCTACCTTCTTGTATTCTATAAATTTACCTAATATACCAATATAACCAATTGATAGGATTGGTGCAAATAAATAGCGAACTGGAAAATCAAAAGTTCCTCCTGGAATAAAAATAAGAAGATTCAATGGTATCCCAATATAAATCCCAATGAATAATAGCTTTTTTCGTACCTTGCGGCCATGCTCACTTTGAGAAAAGACACCGTTACGCATAAATTTTACCCCAAGTAAAAATAAAAAGATGTTCATTGGAATAATAAAGATTGCTTCCGTTCTATAGTAGAGAAAATTTGCTAAGCGATATTGTATTTGCTCAAACCAAGTACCGTTTTGATAAAGCGAAACAACTGAATCGCTTTCATAAAGTACATTGGTACCTTGCAATGTACTGAATAAAATTAAAAGAATCATCATGGCATGAAAGCCACCGAACACATACAAACAACGATTGATCGCTTTATCACCAACTTTGACGATAAAGGCAACGATGATCCCTGTCACAGCATAGCTCATTAAAATATCGTATTCCATAACCAATGTAAAGTGGATAAGTCCTTCCGTAAATAAAAATAACAGTGTCCAAATATACATACCTGGCCAAGCATTTCCTTGTCGCATGGATTGCTGATATTTTAATTCCAGACCAACCCCAAACATAATTGTTAACAAACCAAGTAGCTTGCCGTTTACTAAAAATAAAACGAACATTCGTAAAAAGTCATTAAATGACCACCAGCCTGAATAATTACTGGTCATTATAGATGATGGGTCCCCAAGGTAAGCAAAAATCCAAATATTTGTACCAAGCGTCCCTAATACAGCAAAACCCCGTAATATATCGATTAATGGTAGTCTTTGATTTTTTTGCATGTTTCAAATCACTCTTTCTTTGTTTTCTTACTAAAATCATATGGAAAATCAAAGGAAAAAAATATTCACACGAGTCAAAGGTTCTTTATGACAGGTGTCATTTTATGGTGTATCCAGCGCTCGAAAAGTAAGAAACCAGCAATGCTTTAGCTGCTGGTTTATTACATCTATTTGTTTAACAGTAAAATCTTTTACTGCCGTTTGTTTTGACTATTTGGTACATGAATAAATTCTATAGTTTAAAATCTCTTCATACTTTAAGTTCATATCCAAATGTTTATCCATTATCTCATAAAGTTCAGGTCCAATATCCTCCGAGTAATGAAATTCAGGTACCGATGAGATTGCTTTGTTTTTTTGAATACGAATATTTTTAAAACCAGCTTGTTGAAACAAAGCGATCCAATCCTTTTTCATTGAGAAAGAATCAAATCCATAAAACTGTTGGATTTCCTTTTCGATCTTCGCTTCAAGTGGTTGAGTAATAGTAAATTCAATGGCGATAAAACGACCGCCATTCTTTAATACACGAAAGATTTCTTTTAGGGCACTAGGTTTATTGACAAAAGAAAGAACTGATTCGGAAATAATGACATCAAATGTATGATCCGGAAAAGGCATTTGTTCTATAGAACATTGATATATTTCTACTGGTAAACGGTTTTTTTTCATTCTCTTTTTTGCTTTTGCAACCATTATGGAATTGCTATCTATACCAGTTACTTTTGATTTATATTTATCAGCCAAATAGGCAGCGCTTTGACCTGTACCACACCCGACATCTAAAATGTGAGAGGTTTTACTAATGTTCTCAGTCTTGAATATTTCCTTTGTTAGATTAATACCACCAGGATGCGCACCACCAACACCAAATTTGGACAGAAAATCTAGATATTTAGAATTTTGAATAGGAATCCCTTCTTTAATCGTCTTTTTCTATAATATGAAATAAAAAATAGTATGGTTCCTGTAAGAGATCAAATCCGCTTGCCGTGCGCCATTTTAGGCTCCGAGAGATAGAATAAATTACTAGCTTTCGGGGCTTTTTTATGTCATATATATGTATGTTTTTTTCACAAACATCTGTGAAAGTCTAAGTGTTGAAAAAATACCAACATATACTATTTAAAAGTTATTTGTTAGGGGGTGAATGAATGCCGTTTTTTCCGCCAAATCCTAGAAGGGGACCAATCCAACCAAGATATCGACAAGGCTATGGCCCTTCTCAAGGTAGATTCGTGCAGCCCTTCTATTATCCTAATCAACAACCTCAAACCTATAGAGGAGGAAGATTACCACAGCATCTCAATACGCTTATGGGCCATGCCGGAACCATAACAAACGGAGTCAACATGATCAGGCAAATGGGCTATTTTTTAAGTTTTTTTAGGTAGTTTTTCTAGATTATAGACGAATATTAAGTAAACCCTCTTAGAACAAATTCTAAGAGGGTTTCTTTAGAAAGAAGACAGCAAACTAATTTGCTAAGATCGCAAGGGTTTTGTGTTTATTTTACTTGTATAAGGTGCTTTTCAATAATAGAGCGATTTTTCTCTTTGAATGCCTCGTTATGTGATGAAACGATGCCATGGCGATAGGCAGTAGGCTCTAAAAATGTTTTGATGGAGTTCACGGCATTGGCTGCATCCTGGAAGGTTCCTAGGAGAAGATGAATTTTCCCTTCAAATGCTAAAATATCACCTGCTGCAAAAATTCCAGGCTGTGCGGTTTCTCCTGTAGCTCTGCCTTCGAAATAGTAATCATCCTTTTTAGGAATAGTGATCGCTTGATCAAATTCTAATGATGCTTCGCGGTTATAGCCATGACTCACAATGACTTCATCAATTTGACGTGTATAGCTTTGCTTTGTTTTTGAGTTTTCGCACGTTACTAATTGAATAGCCGTTTTGTCAGCATTCGCAGTTAGTTTCGTAATAGTTGTATTGCATTCAATCTGGACACCGGCATCTAAAGCTTCTTGAATTGTGGCTTCATGGGCAGATAACGTATCTTTGCGATAAACAACAGTAACGTTTTTAGCGATACGACTAAGCTCAACTGCCCAGTCAATTGCCGCATTTCCGCCTCCCGAAATAATAACATCCTTGTCCACAAAACGTTGATAGGATTGCACGGTATAGTGTAAATTGGTCATTTCGTATTTTTCTGCGCCATCTAGAGTGAGCTTTTGAGGGTTGATGATTCCACCACCAACGGCTATAAGAACAGTTTTAGAGTAATGCTGATCGCCTTGGGCACTATGAAGTATAAAAATATCGTCTTGACGCTCTATGAAATCGATTTTTGTGTCTGTTAAAATAGTTGGATCGAACGTTTTAGCTTGCGCAATTAATTGTTGTACAAATTGTTCGCCTAACACAGGAGGGTGACCACCAATATCCCAAATTAGCTTTTCTGGATAAAGCAATACTTTCCCTCCAAGCTGTTGTTGACTCTCGATTAATTTCGTTTTTAATCCTCGTAAACCACTATAAAAGGCACTATATAGACCCGCAGGCCCACCACCAATAATTGTCACATCATATATATGTTGCATTTTCTCGCCACATCCTTAGAAAAATAATAAAAAAGTATTTGACAAAACTTGATCTGATTACTAGACTAATCTAGTGATAATGATTATCATTGGAGTATCATAGCATGGAAAGAAGTAAAAAGAAAGTGAGGTTACATTTTGCGTTTACAAGTTGAATCGATTCGTATTGGCTATGAGAACAAAACGATTGTGCATGATTTGTCGCTGGAAATTCCAGACGGTAAAATTACAACGATTATCGGCTCTAATGGCTGTGGTAAATCTACACTTTTAAAAGCTATTACAAGAATTTTGAAGCATGAGAGTGGACAAGTCATTTTAGACGGTCAAAATATTTCCAAGATGAAAACGAAGGAATTAGCGAAAGAGCTTGCTATATTGCCACAAAGTCCAGAAAGTGCTCATGGTTTAACAGTGGAAGAACTTGTATCTTACGGTCGATTTCCATATCAAAAAGGCTTCGGCAATTTATCACAAAAGGATAAAGACGTGATTGACTGGGCCTTAAAGGTAACTAAAACAGATGACTTTCGGTTAAATACAGTTGATGCCTTATCTGGTGGACAGCGTCAACGAGTGTGGATTGCGATGGCATTAGCACAGGAGACCGCTATCATTTTTTTAGATGAGCCAACAACCTATTTAGATATGGCCCATCAGTTAGAAGTTTTAGAACTACTTTACAAGTTAAATGAAGAAGAAGGACGCACAATTGTCATGGTGCTACATGATTTAAATCAAGCAGCTCGTTTTTCAGATTATATTGTTGCTCTTTCGCAAGGAGAGCTTGTGAAGTTTGGTACGGCAGAGGAAGTGATTGTACCAGAAGTATTAGAAAAAGTGTTTAATATTGATGCAGTCATTGGCAAGGATCCACGAACAGACAAGCCAATGTGCATTACATATAACTTACTAGAAACGGTGTAAAAGGAGAGTTAATTAATGAAAAAGTGGTTATTACCAATGTTTATGATGGTTGTACTAGTGCTTGCAGCGTGCGGCAATAAAGAAGAGAAGACAGATGAGGGCTCTAAAGAAACATCATCAGCGGAAACGATTACGTATCAATCTGAAACAGGTCCCATTGAAGTACCTGCTGACCCTAAACGTGTCGTTGTATTATCTTCTTTTGTTGGGGATTTATTACAACTTGGAGTAAATGTCGTTGGGGTTGATTCATGGGCTGCGAAAAATCCAAACTTCCAAGATGCTATTAAAGATGCAGTAGTTGTTGAGAATACAGATATTGAAAAAATTCTTGAGCTAGAACCGGATTTAATTATTGGTTTAAGCGGTATTGAAAATGCGGATAAATTAGCAGAAATCGCTCCGACTGTATTATTTACTTACGGAAAAGTTGACTATTTACAACAATTCATTGAAATCGGTAAGGTTGTTAACAAAGAAAAAGAAGCGACTGAGTGGGTTGAGGATTTTAAAACGCGTGCTGCAGAAACAGGTACGAAAATAAAAGAAAAAATCGGTGAAGATGCAACCGTTACTGTTGCAGAAAGCTTTAATAAGCAATTGTATGTTTATGGTGATAACTGGGGTCGTGGAACAGAAATTTTATATCAAGCAATGGGCTTAAACATGCCTGAAAAAGTGAAACAAGATGCTTTGAAGCCAGGTTATTTTGCGATTTCACAAGAAGTTTTAGGTGAATATGCAGGAGACTATGTGATTTTTAGTATGTTCCAGGATCAAGATAATTCATTTACAGATGCTGCGTGGTTTAAAGATTTAGAAGCGGTGAAAAATGGACAATTATTTGAAGTGAATGCCAACGCATTTTACTTTAATGATCCGATTACTTTAGAGTATCAATTAGATTTCTTTGAAGAGAAGTTTTTACAATAATTTTTAGTAGAGAGTAGCGAAGGCAAATGACAAAGTTTCGACAATTCCCATTTTGGCTTCAGGCGCTGTTTGCCCTGATCTTATTAGCAGTGACAGTGACGATCTCGCTTTGTGTTGGCGCGGCTAATACTAGCATTCAGGATGTCTATGAAGCTGTTGTCGGACAAAGCGGTGGCAAGCATTATACGATTTTACGTGAAATTCGATTTCCACGTATAATTGCGGCTATTTTTGTAGGCAGTGCACTTGCGGTTGCTGGTGCTATTATGCAAGGAGTTACAAGAAATCCATTAGCAGATCCTGGGCTCCTCGGTCTAACAGCGGGTGCCAATGCTGTACTTGCTTTAACAATGGCATTTATCCCCAATGCCTCTTATATGATGCTTATTTTTGCATGTTTCGTAGGTGCTGGGATCGGGATGATGATTGTATATGGTATTGGTGCTTCTACAAAGAATGGCTTTTCTCCATTAAAGCTTGTCTTAGCCGGTGCAGCTGTATCTGCTCTTTTACAAGCAATTGCAGATGGTACGGGAATATTATTTCAAATTTCAAAAGATGTATCGATGTGGACGAGTGGTGGTTTAATTGGCACAACATGGCAAGCGCTAATTATTGTTCCTTTTATTTTAATAGGCTTAGTAGTAGCGTTTATATTTAGTCGTCAGCTAACCATTTTAAGTTTAAACGAAGAAGTCGCTGTAGGGTTAGGACAAAATACAACAGTAATTAAAGGAATTATGATGTTTGTAGTTGTCGTACTGGCAGGCTCTGCAGTTGCCCTTGTTGGGAATCTTGCATTTGTTGGTTTGATGGTGCCGCATATTGTGCGTGCTATTGTTGGGACAGACTATCGATTTGTCTTACCGATGAGTGCCATTATCGGTGGTTGGTTTATGGTAACAGCGGATTTCGCAGGTAGAATGATTAACGCTCCATATGAAACACCGGTAGTTGCAATTATTTCCATTATCGGCCTTCCATTCTTCTTACTTCTTGTTCGGAAGGGAGGTCGTCAGGTTGTTTAATGACGGGCGAAAAAAACAACGTAAATGGTTAATTGTATGGATATTGTTGACAATCGTTATTTTTGTGATGGGCATATCAATGGGAGCTGCTTCGGTTTCTATTGACCGCATCATACCGATCTTGCTGGGAGACGGCAGCTTTAAAGAATCATTCGTATTGTTTTCTGTTCGTTTGCCAAGATTGTTTGTATTGGCAGCAGCAGGGATGGCATTAGCATTAGCGGGTGCCGTGTTGCAGGGAGTGACCCGTAATGACTTAGCGGACCCTGGTATTATTGGGATTAATGCTGGGGCGGGTGTTGGGATTACGCTTTTTTATCTCCTTGTAGATGGTAATCTTCCTAACTTTGCATATGTATTACCACTTGTCGGATTTGGTAGTGCTTTATTAACAGCATTGTGTATCTACTTTTTCGCCTATAAGCGCAATATGGGTGTACAGCCGGTCCAACTAATTTTAGTCGGAGTGGGCGTAGCCTCTGCCTTATCGGGAGTTATGATGATGTTAATTTCTTCAGCTGAGCGTAGTGATGTGCAATTTATCGCGCAATGGCTTGCGGGCAATGTTTGGGGAACGGATTGGCCGTTTTTCTGGGCGCTATTGCCTTGGCTGGTGCTAGGCATTCCATTTATTTTTTATAAGGCCAATGTGTTAAATGTACTGGCGATGAACGAACAAACGGCAGTTGGTTTAGGCATGAATATTGCACGCGAGCGCTTGCAATTATTAGTGGTCGCTGTTGCATTAGCTGCAGCTGCTGTTTCAGTTACAGGGGGAATTGCCTTTATCGGTCTAATGGCTCCACATATTGCGAAACAGCTTGTCGGCCCACGCTTCCAGTTCTTTTTACCGCTTACCTTGTTTATAGGTGCAAGTTTATTAATGCTGGCGGATACGATTGGCCGCGTAGCGATTGCAAGTGCGACAGTGCCAGCTGGTATTGTCGTAGCATGTATCGGTGCTCCTTATTTTTTATATTTATTACGAAAAAACGACTGAATGGCTTTGGCTGTTTGGTTGTTTTTTTTATTTTGAAAGGCTTTTTCGGAATATTTATTGAATATGATAAATGGGGAGTGATGGTACATGAAGAAATTATTAATCGTCTTATTATGTTCAATAATTGTATTGTCAGCATGTAATTCAACAGTAGCAATTACTAAAGTAAAATCTATACCAAAGGATTTACAAGAAACTTTAAATGTCCTTGGAATGGAAGATTATGCCCAAATGATAAATATTGGTGAAAAGCGCTCGTATATTGTGATAAATACAAAGGAAACTGTTACGGTCAGCGTGGAGAGTAAGGAAGATACGATTGTAATAAACATTGATGAAATTGAAAATCAAAACGACGAAGTTATTAAGCAGCATATTTATAAACTAACGCAAGATGCTAATTATGAATATGTTTATTTATATAAAAATGGCGAACAGATTCCGTTTAATACAGTTGCGGCTTTTTAGTTAAAAGGAGTGGCGGGAAGAATAGCGACAACGACGGATAAAAACCTCTGGAATGTCAACACTAATTTGAACAGTTCTTTTAAGGGTGGTTTTGTTATGAAGTGGCTTGACATGGAGCCTCTGCGGGCATGATTCTTGCGCCAAGGAACCAGCTTCATATAACTGGCTCTGCCAAACGAGGCTATCATGCCCGCCACTCCATGTAAAGCCGTTCTTCGATGGTTATTATATATACTGCTCTTTAAATTAAGCTAGTGTAAGATAACCAAGAGTTTGATGAATGCGAATATTGTTAAACCAATTCACATAATCCCAAAGTTCAAGTTCAAGCTGCTCCAGGATTATGAAAGTACGTTGGTAGACAAACTCAACTTTGAAGCTCTTGTATGTAGCTTCTGCGACGGCATTATCATACGGACATCCTTTCGCACTTAGTGAACGTTGGATTCCAAACGCTTCAGTTGCTTCTATCATTAGCTTATTATCAAACTCTGAACCTCGATCTGTATGAAAAAGTTGCACATTTGTTAAGTTCCCTTTAATACTACTTAAAGCTTTATAGACAAGCGCCGCATCTTTAGTTGGTCCAGCACTTGCACCGACAATTTCACGATTAAAGAGATCGACAAATAAGCATACATAGTGCCATTTTTTCTCGACCCTTACGTATGTTAAATCACTGACTAAAACTGATAATTCTTTTTCTTGTTCAAATTCACGATTTAGCACATTGGCTACTGGCGCTTCATTACTACGATTTTTCTGCGGTTTAAAATAGGCGGCCGTGTAGTTCGAGACAAGGCCTAGATGTTTCATGGTGCGACTAATTCGTCGTCTTGAAACTATCTTATTCTGCTTTTCTAGTTCTTTCTTTATTTTACGTGTCCCGTAATTATTACGACTTTGTTTGAAGATGACATAAATAGCCTCTTGTAAATCGGCTTCTTGTGCTTGTCGTTCATCATCTTCGCGTATTTTTAAGTGGTAGTAGTATGAACTTCTTGGAATTTGCAGGACGTCGCACATTGCTGATACCGAATATTTGTGAGCGTTGTGACGAATCACATCTATTTTCGTCCCATGATCAGCGCTGCTTGCTTTAAGATATCGTTCTCCATTCGTAGGCGTTGTACTTCTTTGCGTAGCTCTAATAGTTCATTTTCTTCCTGTGAACGGTTATCTTCTGCCTTAAATGAACCGGTTTCTTGATGGTTTTTAATCCAACGATCCAGTGCAGATGGTGTAATATCATACTCTCTCGCAATATCTGCACGAGATTTACCATTTTCAAATAACTTCACCATTTGAAGTTTAAAATCTGCTGTAAAAGTTCGACGTTGACGTGACATAAAAACACGCTCCTTTAGGTTAGTAATTATAGTGTACTAGCCCTTATAGAATCTGTCTAACTTAGTGTAGCCTATCCACTCAAGGAGACGGATAGAAAAGGGGGCGACGGAAACTATGGAGTTATCGACGGATAGAAGTCTCAGAGCGACGGAAAGAACGCCAGCACCGACGGATAAAAATCTCAAGAAGACGGGTAGAAATAGGGGAGACGGAAAGCAAGACCTTATCGACGGATAGAAGTCTCAGAGCGACGGAAAGAACGCCGGCACCGACGGATAAAAATCTCAAGGAGACGGGTAGAAATAGGGGAGACGGAAAGCAAGACCTTATCGACGGAAAGAAGTCTCAGAGCGACGGAAAGAACGCCGGCACCGACGGATAAAAATCTCAAAGAGACGGATAGAAATAGAGGCGAAGGAAAGCAAGACCTTATCGACGGATAGGAGTCTCAGAGCGACGGAAAGAACGCCGGCATCGACGGATAAAAATCTCAAAGAGACGGATAGAAATAGAGGCGAAGGAAAGCAAGACCTTATCGACGGAAAGAAGTCTCAGAGCGACGGAAAGAACGCCGGCACCGACGGATAAAAACCTCAAGGAGACGGATAGAAATAGAGGCGAAGGAAAGCAAGACCTTATCGACGGATAGAAGTCTCAGAGCGACGGAAAGAACGCCGGCACCGACGGATAAAAATCTCAAGGAGACGGGTAGAAATA
>NZ_JBSSFD010000015.1:0-93847 GCF_054062295.1 Lysinibacillus sp. TE18511 | reverse complement strand
TTCGTTGCGTTGCACTGCACTACGGTTTGCACTGTCGCTTCGCTTTCGCGTAACCTTCGTTACGTTTCACTGCACTACGGTTGACACTGCCGCTGCGTTGCACTTCGCTTTCGTGTAGAAAATAACAGCCCCTGCTTTTCAGGGGCTGTTATTTTTGCTATGATTGAATAGCATATTTATGTAGAAAGAATAGTCCTATGAGGAGGATTTTTAGTATGGCATTAGTATCTATGAAAGAGATGTTAATTAAAGCAAAGGCAGAAGGTTATGCGGTGGGTCAGTTCAACATCAACAACCTTGAGTGGACTCAGGCAATTTTACAAGCAGCTGAAGAAGAAAAATCTCCAGTGATTCTAGGCGTTTCTGAAGGTGCCGGTAAATATATGGGCGGATTTATTTCTGTTGTACACATGGTCAAAGGTTTAATGGAATCTTATGGCACTACAGTACCAGTGGCTATTCATCTTGATCATGGTTCAAGCTTTGAAAAATGTAAAGAAGCGATCGATGCAGGTTTCACATCAGTTATGATTGATGCATCTCATCATCCATTCGAAGAAAACATTGCAATTACATCAAAAGTGGTTGAATACGCTCATTCTAAGGGTGTTTCTGTGGAAGCTGAGCTTGGCACAGTTGGTGGTGACGAGGATGGCGTAATCGGTGGTATTATGTACGCTGATCCAGAAGAATGCCGTAAAATGGTTGAGTTAACAGCTATCGATTGCTTAGCACCAGCACTTGGCTCTGTACACGGTCCTTACAAAGGAGAACCAAACTTAGGCTTTAAAGAAATGGAAGAAATCTCAAACTTAGCAGACCTTCCATTAGTATTACATGGCGGTACTGGTATCCCAACAAAAGATATCCAACGCTCAATTTCATTAGGTACAGCAAAAATTAACGTTAATACTGAAAATCAAATTGCTGCGACAAAAGTAATCCGCGAAGTTCTTGATAATGATAAAGTTGTTTATGATCCTCGTAAATTCCTTGCACCAGCACGTGAAGCGATTAAAGCAACAGTAATGGGGAAAATTCGCGAATTTGGCAGTGCACAAAAAGCATAATTTTTGCATTTAATAAGTTAAAAAAGCATAGATGAATACACATAATAAGAGAAGCGTTGATGCCGTTATCGACCTTCTCTTGTTTTTGAAATAAAAAAATTAGGCAAATATTCAATTATAAGGCTCAGCATCAAATGTTGGGGTTCGAGGATGACATTTTTTACAACGTATTCCATGTAAATAAGTCGGAACGGAAATCAACCCACGTTATAGTAATGAGCAAAATAGTGATCAGGAGGGAATATTATGAAATTTTTCATTGATACAGCAAACTTTGAAGAGATTAAAGAAGCACACGCATGGGGTATTTTATCAGGAGTTACAACAAACCCATCATTAGTTGCAAAAGAAGAGAATGTTTCTTTCCATGATCGACTTCGTGAAATTTCAGAGCTTGTAGACGGCTCAGTAAGTGGGGAAGTCATTGCACTTGATGCAGAAGGTATGATTAAAGAAGGCTTAGAATTGGCTGCTATTGCTCCGAATATTACAGTTAAATTACCAATGACTCCAGCTGGCTTAGAGGCGTGTCGTTTCTTTGCAGACAAAGGTATTAAAACGAACGTAACATTAATTTTTAGTGCAAACCAAGCATTAATGGCTGCTCGTGCAGGTGCAACATATGTATCACCATTTATCGGTCGTTTAGATGATATGGGCCAAAATGGTGTAGAGCTAATCGAAACAATTGCAGATATTTTCACAATTCATAATATCGATACGCAAATTATCGCTGCTTCTATTCGTCATCCACAGCATGTAACAGCGGCAGCACTTGCTGGTGCACATATTGCAACTACTCCTTTTAAAGTATTAAAGCAACTTTTCCACCATCCATTAACGGAAAAAGGGATTGAAGGATTTTTAGCGGATTGGAATAAGAGAAAAGGCGAATAATAAGATTATAAAGTGAGCCGTTAGCAATAAAATTACTTTCCAATCATGAGGGAGAACGCAAAATGGATGTTTATAAAATTACAGGCGAAAATCGTCTACAAGGTACAATTAAAGTTAGTGGTGCAAAAAATAGTGCAGTCGCCTTAATTCCTGCATCAATTTTGGCGAACTCTCCAGTGACAATTGGAGGGCTACCAGAAATTTCTGATGCATGGACATTAAAGGCTTTATTAGAGGAAATCGGTGGAGAAGTTTCATTTGAGGATGGCACAATGACAATTGATCCAACGGACATGATCGCGTTGCCATTACCAAACGGCAATGTGAAAAAGCTTCGTGCCTCTTATTACTTAATGGGCGCTATGCTTGGTCGCTTTAAAAAAGCAGTAATTGGTTTACCTGGAGGCTGCTTCTTAGGGCCGCGTCCCATTGATCAACATATAAAAGGCTTTGAGGCATTAGGAGCAAAAATCACGAATGAGCATGGAGCAATTTATTTACGTGCGGATGAATTAATTGGTGCTAAAATATTTTTAGACGTTTCCAGTGTTGGAGCAACCATTAATATTATGCTAGCTGCTGTCCTTGCAAAGGGACGTACAGTGATTGAAAATGCAGCGAAAGAACCAGAAATTATTGATGTGGCAACTCTTCTCACTAACATGGGTGCTAATATTAAAGGCGCAGGTACGAGTGTTATTCGTATTGAAGGTGTTGAGGAGCTTCATGGTACAGAGCATACAATTATTCCAGATCGCATTGAAGCTGCTACGTTTATGATTATGGCTGCCGCTTTAGGTGAAGGCATTACAATCGATAATGTTATTCCATTACATTTAGAGGCAATTATTGCGAAGCTTCGTGAAATGGGTGTGAAGATTGACATCGGTGAAGAAAGTATTTTTGTGCCAAAAACAGATCTCTCCACATTGCATGCAGTTGATGTTAAAACATTAGTGTATCCAGGGTTCCCAACGGATATTCAGCAGCCACTTGCTGTCTTAATGTCCCAGGCATTTGGTTCCTCAAAGGTAACAGATACAATCTATACAGCTCGATTTAAGCATATTGATGAACTTCGTCGTATGAATGCCAATGCACGTGTTGAAGGAAATACGGCTATTATTACAGGGCCTAGTAAATTACAGGGCTCAACTGTAACAGCTACAGATCTTCGTGCTGGTGCCGCATTAGTATTAGCAGGCCTTTTAGCTGAAGGCGAAACAGAAATTCATGATATCTATCATATTGAGCGCGGCTATAGCTCACTTATTGAGAAATTACGTGATTTAGGCGCTAATATTCGACGTGAAACAATAATGGCACGCGTAGCAGAGACGAAGGAATAATGAGAGCTAAAAGTTTTGAACTAACTATGTTACAATAGAGGTAATTTGAATGTTTCGGCGAAGAAGTATGCCGATAACGGGAGGCAAATAGAACAATGGAACGTAGTTTATCGATGGAAGTAGTCCGAGTAACAGAAGCAGCAGCAATCGCATCCGGGAAATGGATGGGGCGCGGTTTAAAAATTGAGGCAGATGATGCAGCAACGACAGCGATGCGCGTAATGTTCGATACAATTCCAATGCATGCTACAGTAGTGATTGGTGAAGGTGAAATGGATGAAGCACCAATGCTTTATATTGGTGAAGAGCTGGGCTTGCGTAATGGAGGTCCTCAAGTAGATATCGCAGTTGACCCATTAGAAGGTACAAATATTGTGGCCAAGGGTACAAATGGTGCAATGACAGTTCTTGCCATTGCAGATAAGGGTAATCTGTTAAATGCACCTGATATGTACATGGAGAAAATTGCAGTAGGACCGGAAGCGGCTGGTAAGGTCGATATTAATGCTTCTGTTACTTATAATTTACTACAGGTAGCAAAAGCTAAAAATAAAGATATTTCAGACGTGGTAGCTACTCTTTTAGATCGACCACGCCACCAAGCAATTGTTGATGAAATCAGAGAAGCTGGGGCGCGCATTAAATTTATTCAAGACGGCGATGTTGGAGCCGCTATCAATACAGCTTTTGATGAAACAGGCATTGATATTATGTTTGGTACAGGTGGTGCACCAGAGGGTGTAATTTCAGCTGTTGCATTAAAATGTTTAGGTGGAGACTTCCAAGCGAAACTAGTACCAGAAGATGAAGAACAGTTAGAACGCTGCAAAAAAATGGGTATAGACGTAGAAAAAGTTCTACATTTAGATGACCTAGTTAAAGGTGACGATGCTATTTTTGCAGCGACAGCTGTAACAGATTGCGAGTTATTAAAAGGCGTTCAATATAAAGGGGCTTATGCTTTAACACATTCTGTTGTTATGCGAGCTAAAACTGGAACTGTCCGTTTTGTAGAAGGTCGTCACGCTCTTGATAAAAAACCTAGCTATAAATAAAATTTTCTTCTAAAATATACCTAGTGCATCTTTTGCGCTAGGTACCTTCTTCTAAATTTAAACCATCCCATAGTTTATAAGGTTTGGCATTTTGATTGGTGTACTTGTGATAAAAGAGAAAGTGTACAGGTGCAAAAGTCAATTTGAGAACTGAGCCTTTCGTAAAAAAAAACTTCTATGATAATCCCAAAAATTGCATTATATTTTGAAAAAGACTGGAGTTGTGCATATGTCTGCATTGACAATCGCTCAATTAGAAAACATGACGTTAAAAGAGCTTTACGCCCTTGCACGCCAATATAAAATTTCATATTATAGCAAGCTAACGAAAAAAGAATTAATATTTGCTATTTTGAAAACGCGTTCAGAGCAAGAGGGCTATTTCTTTATGGAAGGTGTACTAGAAATTGTTTCGCAAGAGGGCTTCGGCTTCCTTCGACCAATTAACTACTCTCCAAGTAAAGAGGATATTTATATTTCTGCTTCTCAGATTCGTCGCTTTGATCTACGAAATGGGGACAAGGTATCTGGTAAGGTGCGTCCACCTAAAGAAAATGAACGCTATTATGGACTACTACAAGTGGATGCTGTTAACGGTGAAGACCCAGAAGTGGCAAAGGAACGTGTGCATTTTCCTGCATTAACGCCTTTATATCCTGACCGACAAATTAAACTTGAAACAACTCAACGTAATTTATCGACTCGTATTATGGATTTAGTGGCACCTGTAGGCTTTGGGCAACGTGGATTAATCGTTGCACCACCAAAGGCAGGGAAAACTTCGTTATTAAAAGAGATCGCGAATTCTATTACAACAAATTATCCTGACGCAGAGTTAATTGTCTTACTTATTGACGAACGCCCTGAGGAAGTAACTGATATTGAACGTTCTGTGAATGCAGATGTAGTGAGCTCGACTTTCGATGAGGTTCCAGAAAATCATGTGAAAGTTGCAGAAATTGTGTTAGAACGTGCACGCCGCTTAGTTGAGCATAAGCGTGATGTTATTATTTTAATGGACTCAATTACACGTTTAGCACGCGCTTATAACTTAGTTATTCCACCGAGCGGTCGTACGCTTTCAGGTGGTATTGATCCTGCTGCATTCCATAGACCAAAACGATTCTTTGGATCCGCACGTAATATTGAAGAAGGCGGCAGCTTAACAATTTTAGCGACAGCTTTAGTGGATACAGGATCTCGTATGGATGAGGTTATTTATGAGGAGTTTAAAGGGACAGGTAATTTAGAGCTTCATCTTGATCGCCAATTAGCAGAGCGTCGTATTTTCCCTGCGCTTGATATCCGTCGTTCAGGTACACGTAAGGAAGAGCTTCTGCTTGCGCCTGAGCAACTTGAAAAGCTATGGGCAATTCGTAAAACATTCTCGGACGCACCTGATTTTGCGGAGCGCTTCATGAAAAAATTACGTACAACAAAATCAAATGAAGAGTTCTTTGAAAAGCTTAATGAAGATATGAAAAAAGCTACTAAAGGTAAAGGGCTTCTATAAAACATGAATCACCATTGACTAGACAATAGTCGGTGGTGGTTTTTTTTGCATTAAAAAGGGCATAGTGTTACATAAAAACTGAGATTGTTCCGATAAAACGAAATAATGTTCCGATAAATGCTGAGATTGTTCCGATAAAATGAGGTAATGTTCCGACAAATGCTGAAATTGTTCCGATAAAACGAAAGAAGGCAGAGAATAAGCTTCGACAATTCTCTATAGGTTAGAATTAACTATTTAACAACGATGATATTGATTATCATTATCATTACCAATATAATGGTAACATATAATCTTATTTTTAAGGAGACGGAAATGAATTATGATGCCTATATGCTTCTATGGCAAAATGCATATATCCAGTTGAAGCAGATTGATTATGTCAGTAATACCAATGTACGAATGACAAAGGTTGTAAAAAATAGCGCATTCCTTGTCATGACAGCAGGAGATGCAGAAATTGTCATAAATGAGCAACCTTATCATGTGCAACGCTTTAGTATTTTTCATATTGGAAAGTCTCAATCTCTCCATATTACCGCAGAAAAAAGCATTAGCTACTTCCTCATTTTCTATAAAGGGGATGTCATGTACAAAGATGCTTTTATGCAACATTTACAGATGCAATATCAGCCGTTCCAAACAACTTTCTCCTGTGTACCGGCAAATCCAATTGCTATTCATACAGTTCTGCAAAATATGTACCACAAATGGCAGTCAGGCTCTATTCAAGGGCATTTATCAGTGAAAGCATCTTTTTATGAGCTCGTCTATCGTATTTTTCAAGAACTAGCTGAAGGGCAAGGGAAGCCACATGACATGGATAAGGCAGAAGTAGCGAGACTATACATAGAACAACACATTCATGAGCCTTTATCTATACAGGTACTTGCCGATTTACTTAACATTAGCACACGTCATTTATTACGTATTTTTAAGGCTCGTTTTGAAGTAGGTCCACAAATTTATTTACAGCAACTGAGAATAGAAAAGGCAAAGCAATATTTAGTAGCAAATCAATATGGCATAAAAGAAATAGCTATTTCACTTGGTTTTGAAGATGAATATTATTTTAGTCGGGCTTTTAAAAAGGCAACAAATATGGCCCCAAGTAATTTTAGGCTGAAATATGCATCTTACTTGTCCGAAATTGCCATTACAAATGAGAATCATTTTCAATACAATGAGAATCAGCTCGCGCAAGCAAAACGATTTGAGAATGGAGAAAATGTGATCATGATGAAAAAAATGATTCAGCATATAAAGATGCCTTTTTTGCTAAGTTTGTTAGTTTTACTGACAGCATGTAGTGAAGGCAATAATGAAATAACGACTAACAAAGATACGGTAGCTAATTCATCAGAGACAAGAACTGTTACAGATGATAGTGGGCGAGAGGTAGAGATTCCAATAAAAGCAGAGAGAATCGTGACAGATTGGTATCTTGGTCAGATTTTAGCATTAGATGTTGTTCCAGTAGGAGGCGTGACAGCTAATTTAGACTATGCAGCCTTTTTAAAGCAGTACTACAAAGATGGAGAAATTACGAACATCGGAACTGATGGTAACGTGTCGTTAGAGAAGATTTTAGAGTTAAAACCAGACTTAATCATTACATGGAATAAAGAAGATGTAGAAAAATATGAAAAAATAGCACCGACAATCGTATTTTCTGAAAGTGCCCATAAATCAGCGACTGATGAGATTAAGGCAATGGGTGAATATTTAGGTAGACAGGAAGAAGCAAGCGCATTTGTTAAAGACTTTGAGAATCGCGTAGCTCAAGCACAAGAAAAAATAAATAATGCTATCCCAGAAGGAAGCACTTTTACGATTTTTGATGTATTTGAAAAGAATGCAACGGTTGTTGGGAATTCAAGTGTGTCAGGAGGTAGAGCGCTCTATCAAATTCTTGGTATGAAGCCCCAAGAAAAAGTGCAAGAGCTCTATGATACAAAAGAAGATTCTGGTGGTCGTTATGACGTTTCCTATGAAGTAGTAGGAGACTATGTTGGGGACTATGTTTTTGTTACTAATTTCTTTAATAAAGAAGGGAAATTCCCTTCAACTTGGACAAATCTAGATGTTGTAAAAAATAATAAAACAATCGATTTAGAACCAGAATATTATTTTGCCTCTGATCCGCTCTCTGGATTACATCAAGCTGAAGATATGGCTGACAAAATAGTAGAGTTCACGGAGGCTCAGAAAAATTAACAACAGAAATGTGAGCTACCTGTGAATGATCAGGTAGCTTATTTACTAAAACACAATGAATGATATTGATAATAGGAGGCTTCCTCAATGTTATTACAGCGTTTTTTTTCATATTACAAACCCTATAAAGGATTATTTATATTGGATTTTTCCTGTGCCATACTAGCAGCCCTTATCGAACTAGCATTTCCCATCGTTTTAAATAAGGTGATTGATGATATTCTTCCAAACGGTGAACTGAAGTGGATTATTATGGCGAGTTTATTGCTACTAATGCTATACATCGTCAATTCCATTTTTGATTTTATCGTTTCGTATTGGGGACATATGCTTGGCATTAATATTGAGACGGATATGAGAAGAGAAGCATTTAGTCACGTTCAAAAGCTTTCGTTTCGTTATTTCGATAACAACAAAACAGGGCATCTAGTATCCCGATTAACAAACGATTTAATGGATATTGGCGAGCTTGCACATCATGGTCCTGAAGATATGTTTATTGCCGCCATGACAATTGTAGGTACATTCGGTGTTATGTTCTACATTGATCCAACCTTTACAATACTAATTTTCCTACTAGTACCAATCATCTTAATGTTAACGATTATTTTTGGAAAGTTAATGTCCAAAGCATTCCGTCAAATGTTTGGGGATATTGCGGATTTTAATGCACGAGTTGAAAACAATGTGAGTGGTATTCGTGTTGTCCAAGCTTTTACGAATGAAGAACATGAGATTAAACGTTTCAAAGTAAACAATGAAAGATTTCGAATGACAAAGCTCTTTTCTTATAAAGTAATGGCTTGGAATGAAGCAATTTCGGGTATTCTCACAAAAGTTTTAACATTATTTACAATATTTGTTGGGTCATATTTCGTTTTAAAGGATCATTTAACAAATGGTGAATTCATCGCATTTATTTTATTATCAGGTATTCTCTTAAACCCCATTAATAAAATTAATATGTTTATTGAAAGTTATCCGAAAGGAATGGCAGGGTTTAGAAGATACATTGAATTTCTTGAAACAGCACCTGAAATTGCAGATCGTCCAGAGGTAAAAGCGATCGATGAAATTGACGGGGAAATTACATTTAATGATGTATCGTTTGGTTACGCTGAAAATAATCGTGCCTTACATCATATTAATTTAAAGGTACGCCCTGGTGAAACAGTTGCACTAGTGGGTCCATCAGGTGCAGGGAAATCTACCATCTGTAGTTTATTACCACGTTTTTATGAAGTAAATGAAGGTTCAATTAAAATTGATGGCATGGATATACGAGATTTTAAGCTGCAATCTTTACGTTCGCATATAGGGATTGTGCAACAGGATGTCTTTTTATTTGATGGCACAATTCGAGAAAACATTGCTTATGGTGATTTAAACGCAAGTGAGGAAGATATTTGGTATGCTGCACAGCGAGCGCAGCTTACAGATGTCATTAAAGCTCTTCCAGAGGGAATGGATACATTAATCGGCGAACGTGGTGTGAAATTATCAGGCGGGCAGAAGCAAAGATTATCGATCGCACGTATCTTCTTGAAAAATCCTAAAATATTGATTTTGGATGAGGCAACATCCGCATTGGATACAGAAACCGAGCAGGCAATTCAGCAAGCTTTAAACGAGCTTGCGGTAGGACGCACAACAGTAGTGATTGCACACCGTTTAGCAACGATAAAGGATGCCGATCGAATTGTCGTTGTGTCGAAAAAAGGCATTATTGAAGAAGGTACGCATCAACAATTAATGGATAGAAGAAATGCTTATTACGGTTTGTACACAGCGCAATTCGGCTTACAAATCTAAGGAGTAAATTGACATAAAAAAGAAAGGAAGTTTTATATGTCTGTACTTGAGATAGATCGTGTGGCAATTGGTTACTCCTCGACGCTCATTGTAAATGATTTAAGTGTAGAAATTCCAAAAGGACAAATCTCAACGATTATTGGTCCAAACGGCTGTGGCAAATCTACCTTATTAAAGGCCGTTGCACGTGTACTACGAACACAAGATGGAACAGTTTATTTAGATGGAAAAGCAATTCATCAGTTGAAGACAAAAGAAATCGCGAAAAGAATGGCTATTTTACCTCAAACAGCAACTGCACCAGAAGGATTAACGGTTTTTGAACTAGTATCCTATGGGCGTTTTCCGCATCAAGTAGGGTTCGGTACATTGCGCAAGGAAGACTATGAATATATTCATTGGGCAATTGATGTTACAGGACTTAGAGAGTTTAGTGACCGTCCAATTGAGGCCCTATCAGGTGGTCAACGTCAAAGAGTATGGATTGCCATGGCTTTAGCTCAGGGGACAGATATTCTAGTCCTTGATGAACCTACTACTTATTTAGATTTAGCGCACCAGTTAGATATTTTATTACTGTTACAAAAGCTAAATAAAGAGCAAGGACGAACAATTGTGATGGTATTACACGATTTGAACCACGCATCTCGTTTCTCTCACTTTATGATGGCTATGAGAGATGGACAATTAATCGTGAATGGACAGCCAAATGAAGTGATGACAAATGAAAATTTACAAAAGGTTTTCAATATTGATGCAGAGATGGCCGTCTGCCCATATAGTAAAAATCCAATTTGCTTATCTTACCAACTGTACGACATGAAAGAATAACGTTTTGTAGAAAAATGAAATTGTAAGTAATAAGGAGGAACTATATGACTACGTCGACAGGAGTAGGAGGGCTCAGAGATTTAGATGAACTACAGAAACGATCTCATCCAGTCCGTGGTGTAGTAGCTTTAATCGTTGGGGTAATAGGGTTGATACTTTCGATCGGTTTTTCCATTTCACTTGGTGCGGCAGATATTTCATTAAGGACTGTATGGACAGCTATTATTCATTTTTCACCAGATTTAACAACGCATCAAATCATACATGATATTCGATTACCACGAGTGCTAGGTGCAGCATTAGTAGGTGCATGCTTTGCAGTCGCAGGTGCGATTATGCAAGGTATGACACGCAATCCATTAGCCGATTCAGGATTATTAGGATTAAATTCTGGAGCCGCATTTATGCTAGCAATATGCTTTGCATTTTTTCCAGATTTATCGTATATGTATATGATTTTATGGTCATTTGTTGGGGCAGGTCTAGGTGTTGCGATTGTTTATGGAGTAGGGTCGCTGTCAAAAGGTGGTCTAACACCAATGCGACTAGTATTGGCGGGGGCTGCTGTAAGTGCGCTATTAGGAGCGTTAGGGGAAGGGGTTGCCCTTTACTATCGTATTGGACAGGACTTAGCATTTTGGTATGCAGGTGGCGTTTCAGGTACAAAATGGTATCATCTTCAAATATTATCACCATGGATCCTTGCGGCAATGATTGGTGCTCTTATTTTATCACGTTCAATTACATTACTAAGCTTAGGAGAAGAAATTGCCATAGGACTAGGTCAACGTACGAATGTAGTGAAAATATGGGGGATTATAATTGTTTTAGTTTTAGCAGGGGCGGCTGTATCAGTTGTAGGAGCAGTCGGGTTTGTCGGGTTAATCGTTCCACATTTAACGAGATACATAGTTGTACATGATTATCGTTGGATCATTTCCTGTTCATTCATATATGGAGCATTACTTGTGGTGTTGGCTGACCTTGTTGCACGGATGATTAACCCACCTTATGAAACACCCATTGGTGCGTTAATTGCCTTTATCGGAGTTCCATTCTTCCTATATTTAGCCCGTAAAGGAGGAAAAGAACTGTGAGCAATAGCTTCTTAACACCAACTCAACAAAAATCCAAAAAGAAAAATTACCTAATTATGGGTACACTAACTTTACTTATAGTCATCACATTTGTCATTAGTATGAATACAGGAGTTATAAAGCTGACACCAATAGAGGTTTTGCGAACGATCTTTGGTCAAGGGGATGCTCAACAGCAACTTATTTTATTTGAATTTCGGCTACCACGTATTGTTCTCGCTGTGTTAGTGGGAATGGGATTGGCGATTTCAGGGGCTATTTTACAAGGCATTTCTAAAAATGCTCTAGCTGACCCAGGCATTTTAGGAATTAATGCTGGAGCTGGATTTGCAGTTATGCTGTATATTTCATTTTTTCCATCTACTAAAGCAGTACCTGTATACTTACTGCCAGCGTTAGCATTTGTAGGATCAGGAATAACAGCTATATTAATTTATACACTTTCTTATCGTCGTCATGAAGGAATTACACCAATGCGCTTACTATTAACAGGAATTGCTGTGGCAGCGGGCATTAGCTCAGCAATGATTGTCCTGACACTGCGTTTATCACCTGAAAATTATCAATTCGTTGCAACGTGGTTAGCGGGGAGTATTTGGGGATCAAATTGGAGATTTGTAGTATCCTTATTGCCCTGGTTATTAATCTTACTGCCATTTGTGTATTCAAAGTCACGCGTATTAAATGTTTTAAATTTAGGAGAAATAACAGCAGTCGGATTAGGGGCTTCCATTGAAAGGGAACGACGTTGGCTTCTAGCAGCATCTGTAGGACTAGCTGGAGCAAGTGTGTCAGTTAGTGGTGGTATAGGATTTGTTGGACTAATTGCACCACATTTGGCACGGCAGCTCGTTGGGGCCAAGCATCAGTTTTTACTGCCGACAACAGCACTCTTAGGAGGCTTATTAGTGTTAATGGCTGATACAATCGGTCGTTCTATTTTCGAGCCATCAGAAATTCCAGCAGGGATTGTTGTAGCTATTTTAGGAGCACCATATTTCTTATATTTACTAGCACGATTAAAGGAATAAAAGGGAGTATTTTTTAATTTTCAATTGAGAATGAATATTATTATCAAGGGTGATGAATAATGAAAAAACGAACTATATTTTTAATGATAGTAGTAATTATGCTTGTCGGATGTAGTAGCAATGATGAGAACTCTGAGGATCATAAAGTAAACAGTACGACTAAAGAGGAAACAGAAGCTACGACAAAAAAGATATCCACTATTAATGGAGAAATTGAAATTCCTACAAAAGTTGAGCGACTTGTAGTGGATGCATATTTGCCAACTTCATTACTATTAGGGGTAAAGCCAGTCGGTGCGACACAACAAGATTTAGAAAATGTCCACATTCAAGATCAAATTGATGATATAGAAAATACGGGGGAAAGTGCAATTGAATCTATTTTAGCGTTGAAGCCAGATTTAATTATTACAGCTCAAGCGGATGCAGAATCGTATGAAAAATTATCAAAAATAGCGCCAACGGTTGTTTTGCCGTATGAAACCTACCGTAGTGTGGAAGAAGAAGTAAGAGGGATTGCTGAAATATTAGGAAAACAAGCAGAAGGAGAAGCTTGGCTGAAAATGTTTGCAGAGAAAGTATCAGAAAATCGTGAAAAGCTAGCAGAAGTTTTAGATCCAAATGAAACATTTTCTATCTTTGGGGCATACAGCAAAGATTTTTATTTATACGGTGATGGTATTTATCGCGGTGGGCAGGCTATTTATAAGCAATTGCAACTAAAAGCACCCCAAAATATTCAAAAGGAGTTAATTGAAACGGGGGAAACGTTCAAGCAAGTTTCTTATGAAGTACTGCCTGAATATGCGGGAGACTATATTTTCTTAGATGAATCCAATGGTGCTGAATTAAACAGAGAAGATTCTCTGTGGAAGTCAATGGATGCAGTAAAAAATAACAATGTATTTTATTTAGATGCTAAAAGATTTTGGCCGTTTGACCCGATTGCTGTACTTGCACAAGTAGAAGAAGTGACAAATATGTTGTTAGAAAAGAAAAAGAATGAAAAATAAATGATCGTATATGAGAAAAGATGAAATGAGGAATTTCGAATATGACATTAGAAATGTATGATGTAACGATTATTGGTGGAGGACCTGCAGGACTTTATACGGCCTTTTATAGTGGGATGCGCGATTTAAAGACAAAAATTATAGAATATAGCGCTCAACTTGGTGGTCGCATGTTAATTTATCCAGAAAAAATGATTTGGGATGTTGGCGGTGTAACACCCATTTTAGGTGGTCAATTAATTGAACAGCTTATTCAACAAGCCAAAACATTTGATCCGACTATTGTCTTAAATCAAAAGGTTGAGAAATTAGAAAAGCAGAGCGATGGTACATTTATTTTAACGTCCTCAACAGGCGAGAAGCATTATTCAAAAACGGTCATTTTAGCAGTCGGATACGGTGTGCTTTCTATGCAAAAGCTAGAAATAGAAGGTGCGGACCGCTATGAAGTTACAAACTTACATTACACAGTACAAGAGTTAGAGATTTTCCGTAATAAACACGTTCTAATTTCTGGTGGTGGTAATTCTGCAGTTGATTGGGCAAATGAGCTAGAGCCAATTGCAGCTAGTGTGACAATTGTTCATCGTCGTAATGACTTTGGTGGTCACGAAAAAAATGTATTAAAAATGTGTGAATCCTCTGTATGTGTAAAAACACCTTATGAAGTGGAGCAACTACATGGTGACAGTAAATTGATACAATCTGTTTCAATAATAAATAAAGAAACAGCAGAAAGTGAGCGTGTGCATGTAGATGCGGTTATCGTAAATCATGGATTAAAATGTGATTATGGGGCACTTGAAAAATGGGGATTACAACTACAAGATGGTGTGGCGATCGTCAATGAAAAACGAGAAACAAATATAGAAGGTGTATATGGAGCGGGAGATTTCATTGATCATCCGAGTAAGGTACGATTAATAGCTGGTGCATTTACGGATGGTATTTTAGCATTGAATAGTGCAAAACTTTACATAGAGCCAGATGCACCGAAAGTAGCGTACGTGTCCTCCCACAACATTCGATTCAAAGAAAGAAATAAAAAAAATGGATTAGTGGATCATGACTATCGTGAGGTGCGTGGTTAACTAGTACTAAAAGGGAATTATAAATATTTTCTCTTGAAATAAACAAAATAACTATGCTATACTTCAAAAGTATGCAACGTGTACATATGTAGCTGACATATTCGAGCTATGTAAGGTACAGTTCGATATTACTCTGTTCCAGATGGTTCAGGGCGAGAGGAGAAAACGAATATGAAACAAGGAATTCATCCAGACTACAAAGTAGCAACAGTAACTTGCTCTTGTGGTAACACTTTCCAAACTGGTTCAGTAAAAGAAAACATCGTTGTCGAGTTCTGCAACGAATGTCACCCATTCTATACTGGACGTCAAAAATTCGCGTCTAATGATGGTCGCGTGGATCGTTTCAACAAAAAATACGGTCTTAAAAACTAATGTTAGTTTAATACCTGCCAAGCATGTGCTTGGCAGGTATTTTTTTCAGTATATCAAAATAATAAGATCACGTTGATGCAAGTCTTTTCAAAATCCAGATTGACAAAAAGAAAGGGAGAAGACACATGGCACAGCTATATTTTAAGCATGGCGCAATGAATAGTGGTAAATCCATAGAAATTCTAAAAGTTGCGCATAACTATGAAGAACAACAAAAACCTGTAATGATGTTTACACCAGGCATAGATACGCGAGATGAAGTAGGCTTTATCTCAAGTCGAGTAGGCTTACGTCAACAAGCCATTCCTGTTAATGATGATACAAATATTTTTGAGCTAGTAAAAAACAATGCTGTAAAACCATATTGTGTACTTGTTGATGAAGTACAATTTCTAAAAAAAGAGCATGTTTTGCAGTTAGCATATATCGTAGATGAGTTAGATATTCCGGTCATGGGCTTCGGTCTAAAAAACGATTTCCAAAATGAGTTATTTGAAGGCAGTCAGTACATGCTTACATATGCAGATAAAATTGAGGAAATGAAAACAATTTGCTGGTTCTGTCAAAAAAAAGCGACAATGAATTTACGTGTTGATGAAGGTGGAAAACCTGTTTATACAGGAGATCAAATTCAAATTGGAGGAAATGATTCCTACTATCCAGTTTGTCGAAAGTGTCACGCGCATCCGCCACTATAACGCTACGAAAAAACAATGATTATTCTTGTTTTGCCTAGAAACTGGCTTAGTTGATAGAGCTAAGAAAAAGTAGCATACAAGTGAAATTTTCCTTATACTAAGTAGTGGAAATAAAGAATGTTCATAAGCAACCATTACGCCTTAGCGTGATGCTAATGTAGAGTTTCTCTTTTCAAGTTAGGATGCTAAAAGAGGAAACGTTTTAAAAAACTAAATAGAGGTGAAATCCATGTTTGATCGATTACAAGCAGTGGAGGATCGTTACGAAAGACTAACAGAGCTTTTAAGTGATCCTGATATTGTGAATGACAATAAAAAATTACGTGAATATTCCAAGGAACAATCAGATATCCAGGAAACTGTAGATGCTTATCGTGAATATAAAAGTGTAAAAGAACAATTAGTTGATACACGTGAGATGCTAGATAGTGAAAAAGATCCTGATATGCACGAAATGGTAAAAGAAGAATTCAATATGCTGAAAGATCAGCAAGAAGAGTTAGAAGAACGTTTACGTATTCTATTAATTCCAAAAGATCCTAATGATAATAAAAACGTTATTATGGAGATTCGTGGTGCAGCTGGTGGAGACGAGGCGAATATTTTTGCTGGAGATTTGTTCCGTATGTACTCTCGTTATGCGGAGACACAAGGCTGGAAAATTGACATAATGGAAGCGACGCCAAACCCAATGGGCGGCTATAAAGAAGTTATTTTTATGATTAATGGTCAAGGTGCATATTCTAAATTCAAGTTTGAAAATGGTGCACACCGTGTACAACGTGTACCTGCAACGGAGTCTCAAGGGCGTATTCATACGTCGACATCGACAGTAGCCTGCTTACCTGAAGTGGAAGAAGTAGATGTTGAAATCCATGAGAAAGATATCCGTGTTGATACATTTGCATCTTCTGGTGCAGGTGGTCAATCGGTAAATACAACGATGTCAGCTGTGCGTATGACCCACTTACCAACAGGTGTTGTTGTATCGATGCAGGATGAACGTTCGCAAATTAAAAACCGTGAAAAGGCGATGAAAATTCTACGTGCTCGTGTTGCTGATAAATATATGCAAGAAGCACAAAAAGAAATCGATGCTACACGTAAATCAGCTGTAGGTTCAGGCGATCGCTCTGAGCGAATTCGCACATACAATTATCCACAAAACCGTGTAACAGACCACCGTATTGGTTTAACGATTCAAAAGCTAGACCAAATCGTCGAAGGTAGACTTGACGAAATCATTGATGCACTCATTTTAGAAGAGCAAGCATCAAAGTTAGAGCGATTAAATGATGACCTATAATAATGTAATGGAGGCCCTTCAATGGGCTTCTTCTTTTTTAGTGGATCATGGTTGTGAGGAAACAGCAGCCCGCATTGTCATGCAGCATGTACTTGGCACAAGTTATTCAGAAGTGATGTTGCATTTACCGGACGTATTAACAGCTGAACAAAAAGATCGATTTAAAGAATTAATCGAAGAGCATGCGAGTGGACGACCTGTACAGTATTGCGTTGGCAGTGAAGAATTTTATGGTCGTTCATTTATTGTCGATGAGTCAGTGCTTATTCCAAGACCTGAGACAGAGGAATTAGTGCTTGGAACAATCAATCGTATGAACAAAATGTTTCATCATAGCGCATTGAAGCTTGCAGATATCGGAACTGGTAGTGGTGCAATTGCCATTTCTATGAAGTTAGAATGTCCAGAGCTAACAGTCGTAGCCACTGATTTATCTGAAGCTGCTTTAACTACAGCACAAAACAATGCCCAAAGATTAGCGGCGGATATTGATTTTCGATTAGGCGATTTAACGGCTCCTCTTGTAGGTGAAAAATTCGATATTGTGTTATCTAATCCGCCTTATATTGCTTTTGATGAAGCGAAAGAGATGTCTAGTACTGTTTTAGAGCATGAACCACATAGTGCTCTTTTTGCAGAAGAAGACGGACTTATTTTATATAGAAAATTGGCTGAGCAGCTACCAGCCCTTATGAATAAACCAGCCCTCATTGGCCTTGAAATCGGTTATACACAAGGGGAGCAGGTGGCTCAATTCTTTAAAAATAGTTTTCCACAAGCTACAGTTTCGATAGAAAAAGATATTAATGGTAAGCCACGAATGATTTTTTGTGAAATTCATGTATAAAGTATCTACTTCTTGCCAACAATGTTGAGCAAGGAGGGATTTTTATGTTAAACGAATACAAGATTATTAGATTACCTAAACAAAATATTTTTCTAGCTTTTGCAAGACTAGTATTAGTTGCGATTGCTTTACAATTATGTATTTTATATATTCCATCATTAGTAGGTTTTGCGAAAGAAGCTACGGATTATGAGCAAGAAAATGATTTTCGTATACGTGTTATTGCCAATAGTAATACGACACAGGATCAGCTTGAAAAGGAGCAGCTTGTCAAAGATTTAAAGCCGTATTTTAAGCAAGTTGTAGCTAGTGCTGAAGCAGGAATTGTGGATAACGAGCAAATTATTTCATTAAAACAAGAAATCGAAGCAGAAATAAAAGAAAATTATCCACAACTTGATACACAGATTGTAATTGGGGATAACTTATTTCCACCAAAGAGACAAAACGCTGTGCTTTATCCACAAAATATGTATCATTCTATTGTCGTGAAAATCGGCGATGCACGCGGTGATAACTGGTGGTGTAGCATATTCCCATCAGTTTGTGAGCCCGATAAAGAAGAACAAACAGAAGAAGAGGAAGAACAAGTTACATTCTTTATATGGGAATGGATTAAAGGTTTTTTTGAATGAATTGTGCACGAATTCAGATAACTTATACACAATTTTTGATAAGTTATAAACATTATGTGGATAATTCAGTAAAATCAAAAATTGAAGGAAGGTTTTAATCATGGAAACCGTTTGCAAGATTGTGGATAGTAATGTGAATAGTCAGACAAATTATACACAGGCTGTGGATATCTTAAATGCGGGTGAGGTTGTGGCATTTCCAACAGAAACGGTTTATGGCTTAGGGGCTGTTGCCACAAATGACATAGCAGTAAAAAAGATATTTGAAGCAAAAGGTCGTCCTTCAGACAATCCACTAATTGTCCACATTGGCACGAAAGAGGAAGTTGAACTCTATATAGAACATATTTCTGAAGTAGCCAAAAAATGCATGGATTTATTTTGGCCAGGTCCACTGACACTTGTTATGCCTGTAAAACCAAATGTACTGGCAAACAGTGTGACAGCTGGGCTAAAGACTGTCGGCATCCGCATGCCAGATCATCCAGTTGCACTCGCATTACTTCAACAATTAAAAAAGCCACTTGCTGCGCCGAGTGCGAATCGTAGTGGAAAGCCAAGTCCTACAGAAGCAATCCATGTTCAAGATGATTTGGAAGGGTACATACCATATATTTTAGATGGAGGTTCTACTGGAATTGGATTGGAATCCACAGTGTTAGATGTTACACACGAACCTCCAGTTATTTTGCGTCCAGGTGGAATCACAAAGGAAATGCTAGAGGCTAAGATTGGTCCTGTTCTTCAGCCGACAAAAATAGAACAAAAACTAGAGGCTACTCCAAAAGCTCCTGGTATGAAATATACACACTATGCTCCAAACGCCCCTGTACGATTAATTGAATGCGAGTTGCAAAAAGTGAATGAGGCTGTACATCAATTGCAAACACAAGGGCATAAAGTAGCACTACTTGCACCAGCTAGTTTTGTTAACATCGAGGCTGATTTTTATTTTTCGATAGGAGAAGCTGGTAGTAAAGAAGAGATGGGGGCGGCATTGTACCATGCATTAAGAGCCTGCGATAAAACAGCGGCTACAATTATCTTAGCGACCACAACATCGACTGACGGGGTAGGGGCTGCAATTATGAATCGACTTGAAAAAGCTGCCGGCGGTAAATGGTATACTCCGTAAAAAAAGCAATCTTTCTATAATAAAGGTTCATCACCAAAAGCTGTGGATGACATTTGCGCCCTGTCGGAACGGAAATCAACCACACGTTATCGTGATGAGCCATAATAATTGAAATAAAGTATGCTAGAAAGTTACTTCTGGCATGCTTTTTTTTATTATGAAGATAAAAATCTGCTTAGACGCTTGTTTTCACGCCATAGTGGTGGAAAGCGTAGCGAATTTTTACTATAACGGAAGATGGTTGCTAGTGTTGATGGGACTTTTAACACCTTGTTTCTAAGAAAAAAGGATTATGATAATACTGCATTTTCGAGCATAAAATGATAAAATATTAGGGAGTGAAGGAGTGCTTTCTTGCAGGGAATTCTTGCAGGTATTATAACGTCTGTAGATGTGATTGGTTTATATGTATTAATACCAAATGTTAGATATCGATTATTTTTATCAGTGTGGACAGCTGCTCTGCATATGCTTTTTCCGTTAGTAGGCTTCGAAATAGGAAGCTATTTAGTTCGTTTCCTATTAGAATGGGGGCAATGGATTTCAAGTATTTTATTATTTTGTATTGGCTTACATATACTATTATTCTCACAGAAAGAGGAAAAAGTAACGATTTCACCAATACTTTTAGCTGTGACTGCAAGCCTAGACACCTTTTCAGTAAGTATTTCTTTTGGTATGCTACATTTGGAGAAAACATTATTTATTATTAGTGCAGGTGTAAGTGCTCTTATTTGCTCTTATGGGTCATTGGTAATTGCACGTAGAAGTCAGGTCTTATTTGGGGATAAATTACAAAGAATTACAGGAATTATTTTAATTATTATGAGTTTTTTAGCTTTCTTGCAATAGAGAAAACAATGGAGGGTGATAAGTGTGAAAATACTATTTGTTTGTACCGGGAATACTTGTCGCAGTCCGATGGCAGAAGTTATTTTAAAACATCAACAAATTGGCCATATTGAAGTCCGTTCAGCAGGTATTTATGCCATGCCTAATGCTCAGATGTCGGCACATGCGCAACAAGTATTAAATGAAGCAAATATGACACATCAGCATTTAGCAACACAATTATCTAAAATTGAAATGGAATGGGCTGATTTAATTTTAACAATGACAACTGCCCATAAAGATACAATCATCGCTAATTATCCTCATGCAGAACAAAAAGTTTTTACTTTAAAAGAGTATACAAGCGAAGGTAGCATAGGAAATGTTGTAGATCCTTACGGTGGTAGTAAAGAAATTTATGAAATAACATTTGCAGAATTGAAAGAATTGGTAGAACGATTAGTAAAAAAACTTGAAGAGAATTGAGGAGCTCTATGAAAAAACAGTTTGGCTTACGACTTAAACTAGTATTATTTGTCAGTATTCTAGCACTAATCACATACAGTATCAGTTTTATATTTATCGAATATTTACAACCTACCTTCTTCCCAGAAAGCAATCGTAAACTGTTTGAAATTATTACGTACCTGTTAGGGATTACGTGGTCAGGTATTTTGGCTGCGGTTTTCTGTGTAATTTTAATTAAACCTTTACAGCAGCTTGAAAATTCTGCTTCCCGTGTAGCGGATGGGAAAATTGGACAAGATGTAGAAATGCCGAATACAAGTGATGAGATTCGTTCTGTTGCAGAGGCATTCCAGCAAATGGTGTTAAATTTACGACAAATGGTGGAAAGTATAGACCAGAACTTCCAACAAACAAATCAATCGATTATCCACCTATCTGATGAAGCGGCTGTTGCAACGAAAAAGGCAGAGCGTATTTCCTTTACCGTTAAGCAGATTTCAACAGGTGCAGAGGCTTCTGCTACAGCAGTACAAGACACAGCTGAAGCGATTGAAGATGTACGAGCTCTCGCTACAGAAGTGAATAGTAGAGCTGAGGCATCAGCAACGCAATCCAAAGAGATTCTACATAATTTAACGACAACTACTAAAGCGATCGAAACGTTAGTGAATAGTATTCAACAAATTGCGGCTGGCAATAATGAAGCATTAGAGAGCATTCGTTTATTAGAAGATAATGCTGGACAAGTAGAGCGCATCATTGGCTTAGTTGGCGATATTGCAGCACAAACAAATTTACTAGCTTTAAATGCTTCGATTGAGGCAGCGCGTGCTGGAGAACATGGAAAAGGCTTTGCTGTAGTAGCTGAAGAGGTTCGTAGTTTGGCTGATGAGAGTGCTAAAGCGGTGCAAGGTATTACGTCTCTTATTCAATCTATGCAAGGAAACGTTGGGGTTGTTGTAAAACAAATGAATCAGCAAGTGGCATTTGCGACAAAGGAAGCTGCACGTGTATCAGAAACGACGACAGCGGTAGAAGGCATGTCCTCAAGTGTACATGAAATGGCAAGTGCAATTGTGGAAATCTCTTCACTGATTGAACAACAAATGCATAATATTGAAACAACTGCGCGTCAATCTCAAGAAGTTGCAGCTATTGCTCAAGAAACGTCAGCAGGTGCACAAGAGGTCAGCAGTGCAACGGAAGAACAGGCATATGCCATTGAGCAAGTAGAGCAATTAGCAGAAAGCTTGAAAAAACAATCAGCAGAGCTATATAAAATGATTCAACAATTTGATAGACAAGCATAGCTGTCATTTTAGACTGTAGACAAACTCGGATGTTAACTGAGTTTGCTACAGTTTTTTTATATTTCATATTAAATTTAAAGCGACGGATAGAATCAAGGAAGTGATGGAAAAAAGAGCCAAAGTGGCGGATAAAATCAGAGCGACGGAAAGAAGAGTAAAAGTCGTGGATAGAAACGTCAAAATGATGGATAGAAGAGCCGAAGCGACGGAAAGAAGAAGCCAAGCGACGGAAAGAAGAGTCCAAACGACGGATAGAACCAACGAAGCGACGGAAAGAAGAGTCCAAACGACGGATAGAACCAACGAAGTGACGGAAAGAAGAAGCCAAGCGACCGATAGTCAACGAAGCGACGGAAAGAAGAGTCCAAACGACGGATAGAACCAACGAAGCGACGGAAAGAAGAAGCTAAGCGACGGATAGTCAACGAAGTGACGGAAAGAAGAGTCCAAACGACGGATAGAACCAACGAAGCGACGGAAAGAAGAAGCCAAACGACGGATAGCCAACGAAGCGACGGAAAGAAGAGTCCGAACGACGGAAAGAAGAAGCCAAACGACGGATAGCCAACGAAGCGACGGAAAGAAGAGTCCGAACGACGGATAGAACCAACGAAGCGACGGAAAGAAGAAGCCAAACGACGGATAGCCAACGAAGCGACGGAAAGAAGAGTCCGAACTACGGATAGAACCAACGAAGCGACGGAAAGAAGAAGCCAAACGATGGATAGCCAACGAAGCGACGGAAAGAAGAGTCCAAACGATGGATAGCTACGAAGCGACGGAAAGAAGAGTCCGAACGACGGATAGAACCAACGAAGCGACGGAAAGAAGAAGCCAAACGACGGATAGCCAACGAAGCGGCGGAAAGAAGAAGCCGAACGACGGATAGAACCAACGAAGCGACGGAAAGAAGAAGCCAAGCGCCGGATAGTCAACGAAGCGACGGAAAGAAGAGTCCAAACGACGGATAGAACCAACAAAGCGACGGAAAGAAGCGTCCAAACGACGGATAGCCAACGAAACGACGGAAAGAAGAGTCCAAACGACGGATAGAACCAACAAAGCGACGGAAAGAAGAGTCCAAACGACGGATAGAACCAACGAAGCGACGAATAGCACCATCAAACCGAGGAAGCTTTATATTGTGCCGTACCCAACATTGGATGTAAAGTCACCCTGTATCACTAACCGCTGGTAATACCTAGAAAAAATATTGATATAGTATGTCCACTGTAATTGAAAAGGTAAAAAAACTTCAGAAGATGGAATATTACAACAAAATACTGTTATCCGAATTTATCAACATGATATTCACATTATCCACAATAAAACGAACATAAAAGTGAATGATTTTATAGTATATTACAAGAAATGTTCGTCTTTTAGGAGAAATCAGCATAAAAATGCAAGAAAAATCATGTTATTCTTGAGGGAGAAGTGGTACACTAGTGTTGACTATAATTTCGAAATGAGGGAACCCAGTGAGAATAGCAATTTCTTCTGATCACGGAGGCAATAATTTACGTCGTGAGATTATGCAACTGTTAGATGAGCTAAATATTAGCTACGAAGATTTTGGTCCACAATCTGCGGATTCAGTAGACTATCCTGATTATGCAAAACCAGTTTCTGAAGGTGTTGCTAGCGGGGAATTTGATAAAGGTATTTTAATTTGTGGTACAGGCATTGGTATGTCCATTGCTGCAAATAAAGTTAAAGGCATTCGTTGTGCTTTAGTGCATGATGTATTTAGCGCAAAGGCAACACGTTGCCACAATGATTCAAATATTTTAGCGATGGGTGAGCGTGTAGTTGGGCCAGGCCTTGCGCTAGAAATCGTTAAAGCATGGCTTGAAACAGATTTTGAAGGTGGTCGTCATACACGCCGCATAGAAAAAATCGCTGAGCTTGAGCAATAAGTTAAGCAAGTAAAGCTATTACACATTTAAAAAGTTCCGTGAGCTTTTTAAATGTAGGGTATAAATATTAATAAATTAAGGGGCTGAGCATCGTGGTTGTACAACAAATACGAACACATTTGACTCAGTTACTCAGTGAATTTGAAGAGCAGGTAACCTTACGACCAAATACAATTTTTGTCGTAGGCTGCTCAACATCTGAAGTGATTGGTCAGAAAATTGGCACAGCAGGAGCAATTGAAACAGCAGAGGCGATTTTCGAGCCGCTACAGGCATTTGCAAAGAAACATCAGCTGCATCTAGCGTTTCAAGGCTGTGAGCATATTAATCGTGCTATTACAATGGAAGCAACAACCGCAGAACAATTTGGCTACGAACCAGTAACGGTTGTACCAGTTCGTACTGCAGGTGGCTCGATGTCCGCTTATGCGTTTACACAATTTACAAATCCAATTGTTGTAGAAGCTGTGCAGGCGAATGCAGGCATTGACATTGGTCAAACACTCATTGGCATGCATTTAAAGGCAGTAGCTGTTCCAGTTCGTACTTCTGTGCGAATGGTAGGAGAAGCAGTTGTAACGATTGCAACAACACGTCCAAAGCTAATTGGCGGAGAACGTGCAGTATATAAATAAAATTACCTCTGAAATCAGTGGTATACAAATAATGATTATACTTAGGAGGCTTTTTCAAACATGGCATACGAAAAATTAGCAGTACAAGACAAAGCAGTATTAGATGGAATTCTTGCGGAAAAAAAACGTCAACAAGCAAATATCGAGTTAATCGCATCAGAAAACTTTGTATCTGAAGCAGTAATGGAAGCACAAGGTTCTGTTTTGACAAATAAATATGCTGAAGGTTATCCAGGTAAACGCTACTATGGCGGTTGTGAACACGTAGATGTTGTGGAAGATATTGCACGTGATCGTGTGAAAGAAATCTTTGGTGCAGAATACGCGAACGTTCAACCACACTCTGGTGCACAAGCGAACATGGCTGTATACCACACAATTTTAGAACCAGGTGATACAGTTCTTGGTATGAATCTTTCTCATGGCGGTCACTTAACACATGGATCTCCAGTAAACTTCTCGGGTGTTCTTTATAATTTCGTTGAATATGGCGTAACGAAAGATACACAAGTAATCGATTATGAAGATGTACGCCAAAAAGCATTAGAGCATAAACCAAAACTAATTGTTGCAGGTGCATCTGCATACCCACGTGAAATCGATTTTGCTAAATTCCGTGAAATCGCTGATGAAGTAGGCGCATATTTCATGGTGGATATGGCGCACATTGCAGGTCTTGTAGCTGCTGGAGAACATCAATCACCGGTGCCATACGCTGATTTTGTCACTTCTACAACACACAAAACATTACGTGGTCCACGTGGTGGTTTAATCCTTGCTTCGAAAGAATGGGAGCAAAAGCTTAATAAATCTGTATTCCCAGGTATCCAAGGCGGACCATTAATGCACGTGATCGCTGCCAAAGCTGTAGCATTCGGTGAAACATTACAACCAGAATTCAAAGAATATGCAAAACAAATTAAAGCGAATGCAAAAGCTTTAGCCGAAGTGTTAATTGCAGAAGGTGTTGAAATTGTATCTGGTGGTACGGATAACCACTTGTTACTTCTTAATGTGAAATCTCTTGGTTTAACAGGTAAAGTGGCAGAACACGCACTTGATGAAGTAGGTATTACAACAAATAAAAATACAATTCCTTACGATACAGAATCTCCATTCGTAACTTCTGGTATCCGCATTGGTACACCAGCTGTCACATCTCGTGGCTTCAAAGAAGAGGACATGAAAGAAGTTGGTGCAATTATTGCAACAGTTCTTAAAAATCCGGAAGATGAAGCAGTCAAAGCTGAAGCGAAAGCTCGTGTCATAGCATTAACTGACAAACATCCATTATACGCATAATTTAATATAAAAGGCTGTGGTTAAAGTGTAATATATCACCTTAACCACAGCCTTTTTATTTTGGAAAGGAAGTTAAAACTGTAAAAAGCATCTTTTCTGCTAACATAAAAATAATTTACTCTTATTTTTGAATTAATTTACATAAACATAGTAGAAAAGGATATATTATAGTGGATTAAGGACAGGTAATGTCCTGATAAAGAAGAAATTTTCGGGAAAGTGACAATTTATCGAATTTTTTATGTACAATGTAAGAGAGATTTGAAGTGATAAAGGGAGGAGGGGTTGGATGGTTACTAAAACGAAGGTTATAGAAAATGAAGTGCTATTAAATACAATTCGTAGATTAGGTAATAATTCTAAGGAAAGGTATGTAATTTTTGATGCAACAAATAATCATTGCGTATTGGAATGTAATGATTCTTTTTGTGTGCTTACAAATACTACACGTCCGCAAATAATAAATACCGATTATTTTTCATTGCTGTCAAACGAAAAACAGATGACAACTATTGAAATGATTAAACAAAAAATACATAGCGGAGTTATGGTACAGGCTAAATTGCACCATAAATGCTTCGATAAACCTCCTTTTTTAGCAGAGATACAAGCACTGCCGTTTCAAAATAATAACAATGAAACATTATTTGTATTAGTACTTGTGAAGGATGTGACATATTATCACACCAAGGAATTTTTAATGCGCCTTGAGAAAGCAATGTATGAAGCGATTGAAAAGGACAATTCCTTTGATAAAAAAATGAGCATTATTTGCAAAGGCTTAGATGAATTTTTTATGCCGTATATATCAAGTATGATTCTTGTCAAAACAGAAACAAATCAATTGCAAATTTTTAAAGGGGATCATAAAACAAAAGGTATTTCGGAGCGTTGTGAAAACAATGGATTTTATAAGGAAATCATGAAAGGGAAGACATCCATTCTAGTTAAAAGCCTGGATGAAATTGATATTCCGAAAGAACATAAAATGTTTGCCTGTTCTTCTAAAAAGCAATTTGGATGGTTTATGCCCATACACAATCAACAACAGCAAGCAATTGGATTGTTTGCGATATTTTTAAAGCAACATCATAGTGATCAAGCGTTTTTTGAAAAAATGTTTCGAAAAATTGGGACACTTGTTGCATTGGCATACTCGTATGCAAAAACGCAGAAAAAGATATGGGATTTAGCCTATATCGATATTACAACGGGGTTACCCAATCGACATAGTTTTTTAAATAAGATAGAAAAAGAGAAAGAATACGGTCAAAATGGCAATATCAAAATCGTAAAGCCAAGTGAATTTCATCAAATCGTCGAGTTGTATGGCCGTGAAGCGGGAGACGAGCTTTTAAGACAAATTGCGAAACGTCTAGATGAACAGAGGCATGAACATCACGAATATATTGCTAGATTTACTAGCACTAGTTTAATTATTTCAAACGCGACATCCAATGAGAACTTCTTAACTTATGAAAGGCGTATAAAAGAGATCATTCGTCAGCCTTTTATAATAGGAGGAAAGCAAATTTATATTACATTGAAAACTGGAATCGCTTCTTATAATGAAGAGATACAAATTACTGATGCGATACGCTTTGCAGATAATGCTGTATCCTTTGCAGCGAATAAACCAGGCACTCATATGGAAATATTCACGCAAGAAAGAAATGATGTGCTTGAGGAGCAAATGATGGTGTTGAATCATTTGTCAGAAGCATTAAAAAATAAAGAAATCACTGTGAACTTACAACCTAAAGTGGATTTGCGAACAGGTGACATTCAAAGTCTCGAAGCGCTTGCCCGCTGGATATCACCGAAACTGGGCTTTGTATCTCCGACGATTTTTATTCCAGTGGCGGAAAGTGCAGGGAAGGTTCGAGAAATCGATATTCAAATATTAGAGCTTGTTCTTGCATGGTTAGCTGAACGCAAAAGTTTAGGAAAAAAACTAGTAAAAGTCGCAGTGAATATTTCACCGGATCATTTTTATTATGAACATTTTGTACAGGATACAGTACAGCTAGTTCAGAAATATAATATCGATCCGCAATATATCATATTAGAAGTAACTGAAAATATTGGTCTCGTTGATTTTCAAACAGCTTTTGCGATTATTCAGGAATTAAAGAGCTACGGCTTTAAAACTTCAGTGGACGACTTTGGGACGGGCTTTTCATCCTTAAGTTATTTACAAAGACTGCCGTTTACGGAATTGAAAATAGATCGAAGCTTTATTAATGCTATTAGTGATGCTGCGACGCTCGCTATTGTCCAATCTATTATTCAATTAGCGTTAAATCTAGGAATGACTTCAGTTGCAGAAGGCATTGAAAATAAAGAACAGGCTGAGATTTTACGTACACTCGGCTGTACAGTCGGACAGGGATATTTCTATTACAAACCGATGACAATAGAACAGTTAGATGCAGTACTTGATAAATAATCGCTCTTATATGTAGTAAACATTCTTGAAAAGGAGTTGTCCCAAATTTATTTTTGAGACGACTCCTATTTTCTGTTATACTAGGTGAGATAAAAATGAAATCCGAACGGTTAGGAGCGATTCCCTTTGAGCAAAGTATACGTATTTGATCATCCACTAATCCAACACAAGTTAACTTATATTCGAGATAAGAATACAGGCACAAAAGAATTCCGTGAGCTAGTAGACGAAGTTGCAACATTAATGGCATTCGAAATTACACGCGATATGCCAGTAGAGGAAATTGAAGTTGAAACACCTGTTACAGTTGCTAAAACAAAAGTACTTTCTGGTAAAAAACTTGCGATTGTCCCGATTTTACGTGCAGGTATCGGCATGGTAGATGGCGTATTAAAGCTAATTCCAGCTGCAAAAGTTGGTCATATCGGTCTTTATCGTGATCCAGAAACATTAAAACCTGTAGAGTACTATGCAAAACTTCCTGCAGATGTAGAAGAACGTGATTTCATCATTGTAGACCCAATGCTTGCAACGGGTGGATCAGCAGTGGAAGCGATCAACTCACTGAAAAAACGTGGTGCGAAAAGCATTAAATTCATGTGCTTAATCGCTGCGCCAGAGGGTGTAAAAGTCATTCAAGATGAACATCCAGATGTAGATATTTATATTGCTGCACTTGATGAAAAATTAGATGACCACGGCTATATTGTACCTGGTTTAGGTGATGCAGGAGATCGTCTATTCGGTACGAAATAATACTGAGTAAATTGCTACGGTCATAACAAGGTTCACTACTGAAATTTAGGGATGACATTTTGTTAAAATATATGTCATTTTGATAAGTTGATTGGAGTGGAGACTGGGCGACTCCTCGGGGATTAGCGTCACAGATGAGACCCTGGAGCGAGCAACGCGAGTGAAGCGGCTCATCGGACGCCCCCAGGAAGCTCTGCGCGAAAGCGAAGCGTCAGCGGCAAATGTTTTATCTGTGCGAAAGCGAAGCGGCAGCAACAAAGCGCCCAGTCGGAACGGAAATCAACTCCACGTTATGGAGATGAACTAATTTAGTATGTAATTTTTAGGCAACTTATAACTTTTGAAAGCGTCCTTCAATATTGAAGGACGTTTCCTAGTATGTTTAGGCGATACTTCTCTTGAAGTCTGATGCTTGCCTCATCTGGAGCAGTTCAATAGAAGTAAAGCACTTTTCATATAATATAATAAAGGACGGTGCAAATCGTTTTGATGAAAAAATGGAAAGTAATGACGATTTTCGGTACGAGACCAGAAGCTATTAAAATGGCTCCGCTTGTATTGGAATTACAAAAGCATCCTGAGCAAATAGAATCGATTGTTACGGTAACAGCCCAACATCGCCAAATGCTCGATCAAGTATTAGAAACATTTAAAATCACACCAGATTATGATTTAAATATTATGAAAGATCGTCAAACATTAATTGACGTGGCAACGAATGCGTTACAAGGCTTAGACAAAGTCATGAAAGAAGCAAAGCCAGATATTGTTTTAGTACATGGCGATACAGCAACAACTTTCATTGCAAGCTTAACTGCATTTTATAACCAAATTGCTATCGGACATGTAGAAGCGGGTCTTCGTACATGGAATAAGTATTCACCATACCCAGAGGAAATGAACCGCCAGTTAACAGGTGTCATGGCTGACCTTCATTTCGCGCCGACAGAAGTGTCAAAGAAAAATCTTTTAGATGAAAATAAAAACCCTGAAACTATTTTTGTGACGGGTAATACAGCTATCGACGCATTAGCTACTACAGTAAGTGAACATTATTCACATCCTGTCCTAGAAAAAATAGGTTCAGATCGTATGATTTTATTAACAGCGCATCGTCGTGAAAATCTAGGTGAACCAATGCGTCATATGTTCCGTGCAATTACTAGAATATTAGCAGAGCATGAGGATGTACAAGTTGTTTATCCAGTGCATATGAACCCAGCTGTACGAGAAATTGCTAATGAAATTTTAGGAGATCACAAGCGTGTACATTTAATCGAACCTCTTGAAGTCTTTGATTTCCATAACTTTGCGGCAAATTCCTATATGATTTTAACTGACTCTGGTGGCGTCCAAGAAGAAGCTCCTTCGTTAGGTAAACCAGTTCTAGTACTGAGAGACACAACGGAGCGTCCAGAAGGTATCGCGGCAGGGACATTAAAGTTAGCCGGAACGGAAGAAGAAACAATCTATTCTTTAGCAAAACAATTAATAGAAGATACAAATGCCTACGAAGCAATGGCGAAAGCATCAAATCCTTACGGAGATGGACATGCTTCAGAGCGTATTGTAAAGACTCTTCTAGAATTTTTACTAAAAGTCAAGTAATCTACTATGTTTGAAACTGAAAAATAAGTCTAATGTACCTGTTTTGACGGGTAAGCTAATTTACGAGCATAAACGTGTCGTAAATTAGCTTTTTTTTGCATAATTGTGAAGTCTAATTTAGAAACTATGAAATTTCATACACAAATTTGTCAACAATTTGACAAGAATATAGTGGCTGTGAAGTTTTTCTCCTTTACTAATTGACTTCAAATATCTCCTATTGTATGCTTACAAAGGGTAATAATGATAAGGGTTTCTAGTCGTTAATAGACGTTGAAACACTTGTTATATCAAGTTTCTACTAAATTGACAGTTAAAACAATACTGTCGATTTGCAACGTTTTGTGTGTTTCGGGGTGTAAGACATTTTTTTTGAATTTACACCTGTAATTTCAAAATGACTCTCCCGTTACTATTCCGCTGTGAGTAGTGTTTTTCACTGCTCTTTTCTGATTTCACATAGTGGTCAGCAAACGTTTTCTTTACTCGAAAAAATGATTCAGGAGATTATAAACCAATGCTAGATTTGCATCACATTTTTGCTGTGCAGAAGAGAGCGTTATTTTTTTTGCTCGGACTCTGCGCATTAGGTTGGGGGTTTACGCCCTATCAGACGGTTTTTGCGGGCATCGCAATCGGTGCATTATTTGGTACGTATAATTTTTGGATTTTAGTTCGCCGTATGGAGAAGTTTGATCGATCCATTAGTGAAGGGAAGAAAATAGGCTCGCTTGGTACAGCACTTCGCTTTGGATCAGGTGTAGCGGCAGTCGCTCTAGCAATTTCGTTGCCAAACTATTTTCACTTAATTAGCACGGTCATAGGGCTAATGATTCCGTACGTTTTTCTCTTTGTCGAGAGAATTGTGTCACAAGTAAGGAACCACTAATGTGCTTTAAATTAGAAAGAGAGGTGAAAAATAACAATGACTCATGAAGCTCCATTAAAAACAGTTGATTTTGGTCTGTTTTATCTAACATTCAACCTCTCAACTGTTATGATGTTACTAGTTGCTGCTGTAATCGTTTTCTTAATCGCGGTTATCTCAACTAGAAACTTAAAGTTAAAACCTACTGGTATGCAAAACTTTATGGAATGGATTATGGATTTCGTAAAGAACATCATCAAAAGCAACATGGACTGGAAAACTGGTGGGCGATTCCACATTTTAGGTATCACGCTTATTATGTTTATCGCTGTATCTAACTTATTAGGTCTTCCATTCTCGATTGCCTATGATCACACACTTTGGTGGAAATCACCTACAGCTGACCCAACTGTTACGATGACGCTTGCAGCAATGATTTTAGTTCTAACTCAATACTATGGTATTAAAATGAAGGGTACAGGTCATTATGTTGGTACATTCTTTAAACCAATGTCATTCATGTTCCCATTAAAAATCGTAGAAGAGTTTGCAAACACTTTAACATTAGGTCTTCGTCTTTACGGTAACATTTATGCGGGTGAGATTTTACTAGGCTTACTTGCAGGTTTAGCGTCAACAGGTGTTATGGGATTCGTCGGGGCAATTATTCCTACGATGGCATGGCAAGGTTTCTCTATGTTTATCGGCTTTATCCAAGCCTTTATCTTCACAATGTTAACAATGGTTTACATGGCTCATAAAGTGAGCGATGACCATTAATATAAAGCATACACTTTATGCTTGAACCAAAAAAAAACAAACAATTCCAAGGAGGAAATTTTCAAATGACAGGTTCATTAGGTTTATTAGCAGCAGCAATCGCAATCGGTTTAGGTGCACTTGGTGCAGGTATCGGTAACGGTCTTATCGTATCAAAAACAGTAGAAGGTATCGCTCGCCAACCAGAAGCTCGTGGCGTTCTTCAAACTACAATGTTCATCGGGGTTGCATTAGTTGAAGCCCTACCGATCATCGCAGTAGTAGTAGCATTCATCGTAATGAACAAATAATTCAGTTGTACACTGAATTTGACTAGTGGCGAAGCAGGATTCTCAGATGAAACTTCGCCATTCATTTTGGAACTGATAAAAGCTATGTGTAAATATAGCTTTTTAAAATAGGTAGTTTTCAAGTATTTAAATTATTATGTTGAAGTCATAGCTCTTGAAGGGAGTGAAACAATCGTGTTTTTAGATTATCTTGTACTAGGTGCCGGCACTGGTTTTAATGGCGGGGACATCGTCTCAACATTAGTTATTTTCTTATTGTTAATGATGTTACTTAAAAAGTTCGCTTGGGGTCCACTTATGGGCATCATGCAACAACGTGAAGAATTAGTAGCAAGTGAAATCGAAGCAGCTGAAAAAGCGCGCAAAGATTCGCACCAATTTTTAGAAGAACAAAAGAGCCTTCTTAAAGAAGCTCGTACGGAAGCACAATCGATTGTTGAAGGCGCTAAGAAGCAAGGCGAAGTGCAAAAAGAAGAAATTCTTACTGCAGCACGCAATGAAGCAAACCGCTTAAAAGAATCGGCTTTACGTGAAATTGAGTCTGAAAAAGAAAAAGCTATTGCAGCTGTACGTGATGAAGTCGTTTCATTATCTGTACTTGCAGCATCTAAAGTCCTTAGCAAAGAGATTTCTGAGGCAGACAACCGTGCTCTAATTGAAGAGACGATTGCGAAGGCAGGGGAAGCTCGATGAGTAATTCAACTGTAGCAAAACGTTACGCTCAAGCGCTTTTTGAATTAGCGCAACAAAAAAACATTCTTGCTGAAGTTGGAGCAGACTTAAACGAACTAACAAAGGTTGTTACAGAATCTCCTGATTTTTTAACACTTTTAAATGCTCCTAAGTTCTCTATCGAACGTAAGAAACAAATAATAGCTGAAATCTTCGCTGGTGCAACTCCAGAAGTTTTACACACAGTTCAACTACTTGTTGAGAAAAAACGTGTAAACGAAGTGAAGCTAATCGCAACAGCATATGCTGAACTTGCTGCACAATCACAAGGTACTGCAGATGCAACAGTATTCTCAACTCGTGCACTTTCTACTGAAGAAAGCGCTAATATTTCGGCAGCTTTTTCGAAACTTGTTGGGAAACAATCATTAAACATTACAAACGAAATCGATCCATCTTTACTTGGTGGGATTCGTGTTCAAATCGGTAACCATATTTATGATAGCTCAGTAGCGAACAAGCTTGAGCGTCTAAAACGTGAATTAATCGGTTAATAATTTAGAAATGTGAGAGGTGACATACATGGGCATCAAGGCTGAAGAAATCAGCAGTCTGATTAAACAACAGATTGAGAATTATGAATCTGAACTTAAAGTAAGCGAAGTTGGTACAGTTATCCGTATTGGTGACGGTATCGCTCTTGCTCATGGCCTCGACAACGTCATGGCTGGAGAGCTTTTAGAGTTCTCTAACGGTGTTATGGGTATGGCTCAAAACCTAGAAGAAGGTAACGTTGGTATCGTAATCTTAGGTCCATACGCAGACATCAAAGAAGGCGATGAAGTTCGTCGTACAGGTCGTATCATGGAAGTACCAGTTGGTGAAGAACTAATTGGTCGTGTTGTAAACCCACTTGGTCAACCAGTGGATGGACAAGGTCCTATCAACACAACAAAATCTCGTCCAATCGAAAGTCCAGCTTTCGGTGTAATGGCTCGTAAATCAGTACACGAACCACTACAAACTGGTATCAAAGCGATTGACGCTTTAGTACCAATCGGTCGTGGTCAACGTGAGTTAATCATCGGTGACCGTCAAACTGGTAAAACATCAGTAGCAATCGATGCAATTCTTAACCAAAATGACCAAAACATGATTTGTATCTATGTTGCAATCGGTCAAAAAGAATCTACTGTACGTGGTGTAGTAGAAACTCTTCGTAAAAATGGCGCTTTAGATTACACAATCGTTGTGACAGCTTCTGCTTCTCAACCAGCTCCATTATTATTCTTAGCACCATTAGCTGGTGTATCTATGGCAGAAGAATTCATGTTACAAGGTAAACACGTTTTAATCGTGTATGATGATCTTTCTAAACAAGCATCAGCTTACCGTGAACTTTCACTTCTTCTTCGCCGTCCTCCAGGTCGTGAAGCTTACCCTGGTGACGTATTCTACTTACACAGCCGCTTACTTGAACGTGCTGCGAAGTTAAATGAAACATATCAAAATGGTTCAATTACAGCTCTTCCATTCGTTGAGACACAAGCTGGGGATATCTCTGCATACATCCCAACTAACGTAATCTCAATTACTGATGGACAAATTTTCTTACAATCTGACTTATTCAACTCAGGTGTACGTCCAGCGATTAACGCCGGTCTTTCTGTATCACGTGTAGGTGGATCTGCTCAAATTAAAGCGATGAAAAAAGTTGCGGGTACACTACGTCTTGACTTAGCTGCATTCCGTGAACTTGAATCATTTGCTCAATTCGGTTCTGATTTAGATAAAATCACACTTGGTAAACTTGAACGTGGTAAACGTACGGTTGAAGTTCTTAAACAAGACCTAAACAAACCACTTAAAGTTGAAAAGCAAGTTGCGATCCTTTATGCATTAACTAAAGGTCACTTAGATGATATTCCAGTACAAGATATCGTTCGCTTTGAAGGTGAATTCTTAAGCTGGTTAGATACAAACCACACAAACGTTTTAGATCATGTTCGTACTACAAAAGAGCTTGCTCCTGATGCTGATTACGTAGCAGCTTTAACAGAGTTCAAAAAAACTTTCGCTAAATCAGAATAAGTTCGAGCTAGTCACTTGATTAAAAAACAAAAGGTGGTGAAATACCAGTGGTAAACTTACGCGAAATAAAAGGTCGTATTACTTCTACAAAGAGTACGAAACAAATTACAAAAGCGATGCAGATGGTTTCTTCTTCAAAGTTACGTCGTGCAGAGCAAAACGCTAAAGCGTACGTTCCTTACATGGAAAAAATCCAGGATGTAGTAGGCGCGATCGCTTCAGGAACAAAAGACAGTGGACATCCAATGTTAACTGCTCGTCCTGTTAAGAAAACAGCTTACTTAGTCATTGGTTCTGACCGTGGTCTTGCAGGTGCTTACAACTCAAGTATCCTACGCCAAGTACAACGTACAATTGACGAGCGTCATAAATCAAAAGACGAATACGTTATTTTAGCGGTAGGTCGTGTTGTTCGTGACTACTTTGTGAAACGTGATCATAATGTCATCAGCGATGTTGTCGGTCTTCCGGACCAACCATCATTTGCTGATATTAAAGAAGTCGCTCGTAAAGCTGTTGGTATGTTCACTGATGGTACGTATGATGAACTTTATATGTACTACAATCACTTTGTCAGCGCAATTGCTAGCGAAGTGACAGAGAAAAAACTTCTTCCATTAACGGATCTTGCACCTGCTAGCAGTAATGCTTCTTACGAATTTGAGCCATCTGGTGAAGCAATTCTTGAAGTGTTACTTCCACAATACGCGGAAAGCTTAGTTTACGGCGCATTATTAGATGGAAAAGCAAGTGAACATGCTTCTCGTATGACGGCTATGAAAAATGCAACTGATAATGCATCTGATCTTATTTCAGACCTTTCATTGCAATATAACCGTGCGCGTCAAGCGGCGATTACACAAGAAATTACAGAAATCGTTGGTGGAGCTGCAGCCTTAGAATAGGCCCAGCTTCCCAATGTCGTATAAGAATACGATAGGAGGATACACAGTAATGAATAAAGGACATGTTATTCAAGTAATGGGTCCAGTTGTTGACGTAAAATTTAGCAATGGCCAATTACCAGCAATCTATAACTCACTAACAGTTAAGATTGAACGTCCTAATGAAGAACCAACAATTCTTGCATTAGAAGTTGCTCTTCATTTAGGTGATGATTCTGTTCGTACAATTGCAATGTCATCTACTGATGGCTTACAACGTGGAGCAGAAGTAACAGACTCAGGAAAAGCTATCTCAGTACCAGTTGGTGAAGTTACTTTAGGTCGTGTATTCAACGTACTTGGAGAAGTAATCGACTTAGGTGAAGAGATTCCAGCTGACGTTCGTCGTGATTCAATTCACCGCGAAGCACCAGCTTTCGATGAACTTTCAACTACAGTTGAAATTCTTGAAACAGGGATCAAAGTAGTAGACTTATTAGCACCATATATCAAAGGTGGTAAAATCGGTCTCTTCGGTGGTGCCGGTGTAGGTAAAACAGTATTAATCCAAGAATTAATCAATAACATCGCACAAGAGCACTCAGGTATCTCTGTATTCGCTGGTGTAGGTGAGCGTACTCGTGAAGGGAACGACTTATTCTTCGAGATGAGCGATTCAGGCGTTATCAAGCAAACAGCGATGGTATTCGGTCAAATGAACGAACCACCTGGTGCACGTATGCGTGTAGCTTTAACTGGTCTTACAATGGCAGAATACTTCCGTGATGAGCAAGGTGCTGACGTACTTTTATTCATCGACAATATCTTCCGTTTCACACAAGCAGGTTCTGAGGTTTCTGCCCTATTAGGTCGTATGCCTTCTGCGGTAGGTTACCAACCAACACTTGCAACTGAAATGGGTAAATTACAAGAACGTATCACATCTACTAACAAAGGTTCTGTAACTTCTATTCAAGCGATTTATGTACCAGCCGATGACTATACTGACCCGGCGCCGGCTACAACTTTCGCCCACTTAGATGCTACTACTAACCTTGAGCGTAAATTATCAGAAATGGGTATCTACCCTGCGGTTGACCCATTAGCTTCGACTTCTCGTGCTTTATCACCAGAAATCGTAGGCGCTGAGCACTACGCAATCGCTACTGGTGTACAACGTACAATCCAACGTTACCGTGAATTACAAGATATCATTGCTATCTTAGGTATGGATGAGTTATCTGATGAAGATAAACAAACAGTAGAACGTGCTCGTCGTATTCAATTCTTCTTATCTCAAAACTTCCACGTTGCGGAACAATTCACTGGTCAAAAAGGTTCTTATGTACCTGTTAAAGAAACTGTTCGCTCATTCAAGGAAATCCTTGATGGCAAATGGGATCACCTACCAGAAGATGCTTTCCGTTTAGTTGGTTCAATTGATGAAGTAGTTGAAAAAGCGAAAAGCATGGGCGTAGAGGTTTAATACTAGGGACGAGGAGGAAAAAATATGAAGACAGTTCTAGTCAATATTGTCACTCCCGACGGCCCAGTATACGATTCTGAAGTATCAATGGTAATTGCTAAAACAACTTCAGGGGAAATCGGTGTTCTTGCAGGCCATATTCCTATGGTCGCTCCACTTGCAATTGGTGCAGTGAAGCTTAAAAAAGAAAACGGTTCGACTGAAATGGTTGCTTTAAGCGGTGGTTTCATTGAAGTGCGTCCTGAAAAAATCTCAATTTTAGCTCCGTCTGCTGAAATTGCTGAAAGCATCGATGTTAAACGTGCTAAAGAAGCCGTTAAACGTGCTGAAGGACGTATTCAAAGTAAACAAGACAACATTGATTTCAAACGTGCTGACCTAGCATTAAAACGTGCGTTGAATCGTATCAACGTTCATGAGGGTAATATCTAATTCAAATTTTAACGGGCAGATTCAATATCTGTCCGTTTTTTAACTTTATTCCAAATGCAGCCTTTTGAGAGTGCTGCTAGAGAAATGAATATGGAGGAACCAACATGGAAATGTATGAGGCCATAGGACAAGAAGCTTTAATAGGAATTTTATCGCATATATTTTTTATCGCTATTACTTTTTACGCGCTACAAGCTTTTATGCTAGAAAAGCTCTTCAAGAAGAATAAAGTATTTCAAGTTCAGTTAATTTATATTTTGTTAAGTATTGCGATAGGATCGGCCGTTTCAAATTTCTTTCTCCAAATATCAAACTGGTCAGGAAAACTTCCGTATTTATTTTAATAGCCCCTTATGCCTATTTTTTGATGGAAACTACATATTTCACAGGACTTTATAATATCATTATGTGGTCCTTTGAAATATGTAAATATTAGTGTTAAGAAAACCTATAGATTTTTGTTTTTGTTCATAAATCTTTGGGTAAGTATTAGTAATTAATGCTTTTCTTCCATGTTATTGGTCATTCACAAAAAAAAAAATTATGCGTACAATAAATAAATAGCAAAATATCAATAAATGTCTTAAAATAGTGATTTGGATGCTTGAACGAGCGTAAGAAAAGTTGTACTATAGAGTTGTTTGTTTACTGATTATGACATTATACTTCTTGTTAAAATAAAAATATGATAGGTTAATAGATTGAATTCGGAGGGACATAAGGTGGAAAAAATAATAGTGACTGGCGGCAAAAAGCTACAGGGAAAAGTACGTGTAGAGGGCGCAAAAAATGCAGTGTTACCAATCCTAGCGGCGGCTTTACTTGCTTCTGAAGGAGAAAATGTAATTAAAGAAGTCCCTAACTTAGCAGATGTCTTTACTATAAATGAAGTACTTAAAAGTCTAAACGCGGCGGTTACATATATACCGGAAGACAATACAGTATATATAGATACAACAAAAGAACTTTCTAGTGAAGCTCAGTTTGAATTTGTCAGTAAAATGCGTGCATCGATTTTAGTGATGGGTTCTTTACTTGCTCGAAATGGCTATGCTCGTGTTGCTTTACCAGGGGGCTGTGCAATCGGTTCTCGCCCAATTGAATTACATTTAAAGGGCTTTGAGGCTATGGGAGCAAAAATCTCCTTTGGTCATGGGTATGTAGAAGCGAAGGCAGAGGGACGTTTAAAAGGCGCCAATGTGTATTTGGACTTCCCTAGCGTTGGGGCAACAGAAAATATTATGACAGCTGCAGCTTTAGCACAAGGAACAACTGTAATTGAAAACGCAGCGAAAGAGCCTGAAATTGTAGATCTTGCAAACTTTATTAATAATATGGGTGGCCGTGTCATCGGTGCAGGTACGAATACGATTCGTATCGAAGGTGTCGATACATTGTATGGGACAGAACATCATATTATTCCTGACCGTATTGAAGCTGGCACATTTATGGTTGCAGCAGCAATTACAAAAGGCGATGTAACGATTGAAAACGCTGTTCCTGAGCATATGACAGCATTAATTGCAAAGATGCGTGAAATGGGTGTAGAAATTGTTGAACTAGATGAAGGCATCCGTGTACGTGTTTCTAATACATTAAAAGCTGTCGATATTAAAACAATGCCACATCCAGGATTCCCAACAGACATGCAATCCCAAATGATGGCCTTGATGTTAACTGCAGAAGGTACGAGTATAATTACGGAAACGGTTTTTGAAAATCGTTTTATGCATGTTGAGGAGTTCCGTCGCATGAATGCCAGTGCTAAAATAGAAGGACGTTCTGTGTTTATCGAAGGGCCTGTAGATCTTCAGGGTGCTGAAGTGATGGCGACAGATTTACGAGCGGCGGCTGCACTAATTTTAGCAGGTCTTGTATCAGAAGGTGTGACTAGAGTTACAAAACTTCATCACTTAGATCGTGGTTACGTTGATTTCCACGGCAAGCTGGCTGCTCTTGGCGCAAATATTGAACGTGTACCAGTTGAAGATGTAATCATCACTGAGGAATCAGCTGTTGAATTACCAACAAACTAAATAGATCTCAAAACCCTTTGCTTAAGTTCAAGCAGAGGGTTTTTTCCTTTGTAGTTTAATCTGGCAAATTGACGCTGTTATAGGAAGAAGCATGATCATTAGATGGAAAGAGGACTAAAAGAATCTCAAAAGTGATAATGTACCTGCGAAAAGAAGCGTATTTCTACACAATTTAGTTTCTATTTAGCGTTTTAAAACGTATGCCATGTTATAAATTGATTGGAGTGGAGGCTGGGCGACTCCTTGGGGATCAGCAATAGAGGAACGAAGGCTAAGAGCATCACATCCTGTGATAACGCCTTCGTGACCAACATCGTGTTGGCCCGAGACCCTGCAGCGAAGCGGATGTTTTCTGTGCGAAAGCGTAGTGCTAACGTAGCGGCAGCAACTGGGTTTTGTCTGTGCGAAAGTGCAACGACAGCAACAATAAAAGCGGCTCATCGGACGCCCCCAGGAAGCTTTGCTCTGTGCGACAGCGAAGCGACAGCAACAAATGTTTTATCTGCGCGAAAGCGAAGCGACAGCGACAAATGTTTTATCTGCGCGAAAGCGAAGCGACAGCAACAAATGTTTTATCTGCGCGAAAGCGAAGCGACAGCGACAAATGTTTTATCTGTGCGAAAGCGAAGCGACAGCAACAAAGCGCCCGACCGGAACGGAAATCAACCTCACGTTATGGTAATAAGCGATTTTTAGAGAGCCCTCAACATTCACATATTTTGAAGATTTCTAGCATATTATTCCTTATGAAAAAATGGATAATGAGTATAAGCATAATTAGTTTGATTGGAGCATTATATATGCTTCCTGTGGCATTAGGTGAGAGACAAACGGTTGAAGAGTCACCTTCAACAACTACAACGGAGAAGGCTTGTGAAATATTTATAGAAGTGGAGGGACAACAGGAGAAAATCCCTTTAGAAACGTATGTGACTGGTGTAGTTGCTGCAGAAATGCCCGTTTCGTTTAAAAAAGAAGCTTTAAAAGCGCAGGCAATTGCAGCGAGAACATACGCATTGAAATCGACAAATTACGGTAAAATAGCCATCGCTCCTACAGTAGCTAGACAAGTTTTTTACAATAAGGAGCAAAGAAAAGAGAATTGGACTAGCAATTTCCCGGGGAATGAAAAGAAAATTGTCGAGGCCATTAACGAAACGAAAGGACAAGTTCTTCTATATAATAATGAATTAATTACGGCAATGTTTCACTCTACTAGCAACGGTAAAACAGAGAGTGCCCACGGTTATAGCGGTAATGATCTACCATATTTACAAAGTGTTGCAAGTATATCTGATCAATCATCACCAAAGTTTTCAGCTATAAAGGAATGGACATTAAAGGAATGGAATGCACTGTGGCCTGTTAAATGGCACGCAAGTGATTTCAACCGTGTACAGTTATTTATAAATGATTCCGGACGTGTTGAGCGCATGCAGCTAGGCAAGAATGTGTGGTCAGGTCGAGAAGTTCGAACACTTTTACAAATACCATCAACGGATTTTAAAATTTCATATAATGCGGCTACAGGAAATGTACAGGTTAGCACGGAAGGATACGGGCATGGGGTAGGAATGAGTCAATACGGAGCAGAGGCTATGGCTAGTAATGGGAAAACTGCTGCCGAAATTTTACACTATTATTATCAAGATATTGAAATAAAATCGATAGATGCATGTTTAAAATAACTTTTAGTTGTTCACACTGCAACTAGAGGTGATGAAAATGAGAGAGGATAAAAATAGTAAAACTTCTCAAGATCAAAATGAAAAAGTTCAAGTACAGAAGAAACCATGGTTTTGGCCAGCAGTTTACGGAGGTGGCGCTCTAATGCTAGCAGGGATGCTATTTGGTTACAATAGTCTCGTATCGAAAGTAGAAGAGGCTCCGTCATCAGAAGTAGCAGAAGTAGATTCAGGTCCTGTAGTTGAAACAAATGCACGTACAGAAACTATGAAGTACCCATTCAAGGAAGCAGATTTAAGTAAAGTCCAAGTTTCACAAGAGTTTTATGAAGTAGAGGCTAATGCAGAGTCACGTGAAAAAGCACTAATGGTATTTAATCAAACATTTACGACATCTTCCGGTATTTCGCTTTCTATGAATGGTGAAGAATTTGAAGTACTTGCTGCTATGAGTGGTAAAGTACTAGAAGTAAAACTAGATGCATTTACGGGTAATAAAATTGTTATTGAGCATGCAGATGGTAAGCAAACACATTATAGCTCTGTAAAGGACATTGCCGTGAAAGAAGGCGATGAGGTAACACAAGGTCAAGCGCTTGGAAAAGCGACTGACAATGAGTGGAACCAAGCAGCTGGCATTCACTTGCATTTTGAAGTACTAGATAACGGAAAATATATTAATCCGAAACAATTACTAGCCTTTGAAAATAAGGACCCTAAATAATACAGTATTTTAAAGAGAAAAATAAATACTAAAAAATGCATAAAAAATCAGTATTTTATCGTGAAAATGTAAAATGTGTTCTGAATAGCTTTGTCCTCACATAAGGTGAAGAAATGCGCAGACGTGCATCTGATGCCAACGCCATTTTGTGAAATTGTGTGGAAAGGACGAAGAACGTGCACGAGCACATTCGGAAGCGCTGCATACGCCTCGGTGAATTATTGATTGAGACGCGTGAAACTGTGCGTGTCCTCGCGAAAATGACAGGTTATTCAAAAAGTACGGTGCACAAAGATTTAACAGAGCGATTGCCAACAATTCATGAAGGATTAGCTGAGCAAGTGAAAGAAATTCTCGCCTATCATAAGGCCGTACGTCATATTCGTGGAGGAGAGGCAACAAAAAACAAGTGGAAAGAAAGAGCGAGTCAATAATGATTCGTTCTTTTTTTTGTTTGCACAGGGAGGTTGAGACAAAACCTCATTTTTCTGCAGTGAAAGTGGAGCGCAACGCAACGGCAGCGACAAAAATCTTTAATGAGCTGCAGTTTTGAGATTTGTCGAGAACTTTTGATTGTTTATCGACCAACTTTATCGATTTATCAACCAACTATTTTAATTTATCGACCAACTTTATCGATTTATCAACCAACTATTTTAATTTATCAACCAACTTTTGAAAAATATCGACATCTACCTTCATGCAACACTCTCTGACCGCACTGATCATTTACGTCGCTTATGACATAAGTATATTTTTTTACGCAAAATTTAAAAACTCAACACCAAAAAACGCGAGAAATCAACGTTCTAAATTGATTTATCTTGCTTTTTAAGGTTTTGACCAGTTTTGTCCCAGCCACTTTCATTTTCTACATATTTTTAAAACGGATACAATGTATATAAGTTGATTGGAGTGGAGGCTGGGCGACTCCTTGGGGATTAGCGGTAGAGGAACGAAGGCTAAGAGCATCACATCCTGTGATAACGCCTTCGTGACCTACATCGTGTAGGCCCGAGACCCTGCAGCGAAGCGGATGTTTTCTGTGCGAAAGCGTAGCGACAGCAACAACAAAAGCGGCTCATAGGACGCCCCCAGGAAGCTTTGCTCTGCGCGAAAGCGCCCAGCCGGAACGGAAATCAACCTCACGTTATTGTGATGAGTCAAAACAAATAAGATACCATATAAAAGATTGCTTAAACGATTTCTTCTTTTCTATGACTGTTCATATAATTGAAACAAAACCGTTCCGTTCACTAAAATTAGGTGAAATTACCAATGAAATATGATAAAATATTCTAGATAAACAGATAAAATGAACGTTATGTAGTTGGAACTGGCGGGAAGGAGAAATATAAAATGTTTTCGAAAGATATTGGCATTGACTTAGGAACTGCGAACGTATTAATACACGTTAAAGGCAAAGGAATCGTCTTAAATGAACCATCTGTAGTGGCGATTGATAAAAAAACTAATAAAGTATTAGCGGTAGGGGAAGAGGCTCGCCAAATGGTAGGGCGTACGCCAGGAAATATAACTGCAATTCGCCCATTACGAGATGGTGTTATTGCGGATTTTGATGTTACAGAAGCTATGCTACGACATTTCATCAATAAATTAGATGTAAAAGGATTTTTAGCGAAACCACGTATTTTAATTTGCTGTCCAACAAACATTACTAGTGTTGAGCAAAAAGCTATTCGCGAAGCTGCAGAAAAATCAGGTGGAAAAAAAGTATACTTAGAAGAAGAACCGAAAGTTGCAGCAATTGGTGCAGGCATGGATATATTCCAACCTAGTGGTAATATGGTAGTCGATATTGGCGGTGGAACAACAGATGTAGCAGTTCTATCAATGGGTGATATTGTAACGAGCGAATCCATTAAGGTTGCAGGAGACGTTTTTGATAATGATATTTTACAATATATTAAAAAAGAATATAAATTGCTAATTGGTGAACGTACTGCAGAGGCAATAAAAATCACAATTGGTACAGTCTTTAAGGGCGCGAGAAACGATTCAATGGATATTCGTGGTCGTGACATGGTGACAGGTCTACCACGTACAATAGAAATTCACTCTGAGGAGATTGAACGTGCATTACATGAATCGGTTGCTATGATTGTCCAATCTGCAAAAAATGTTTTAGAAAAAACGCCACCAGAACTATCAGCTGATATAATTGATCGTGGGGTAATTATTACTGGCGGTGGTGCATTACTACATGGAATGGACCAGCTATTAATAGAAGAGTTAAAGGTACCTGTGTTCATTGCAGAGCACCCTATGGATTGTGTAGCAATTGGTACAGGCATTATGCTTGAAAATATTGATCGAGTGCCCGCATCCTTATAAAAATTTAAGAGGTGATTCCTTTGTTTAAAGGATTTTATACAGTTGCAACTGGAATGATTGCACAACAAAGAAGAACAGAGCTACTAACTAATAACTTATCAAATGCGAATACACCAGGGTTTAAGGCAGACCAATCAACAATTCGTTCATTTCCCGATATGCTCATGTCAAGCGTAGGAAAAACGAATGCACCTGCCAATCAACAAGCAGGCTCTCAATATATGAGTCAAGTTGGAGCATTAAATACAGGGATTTATATGCAAGAAACATTGCCCAACTACATACAAGGCCAAATCTACAATACTGATTTCACGACAGATATGGCTTTGATTGATGGAAACTTACCACAAAATGATGATGGCGTCACGGGATCTATTTTCTTCCGTTTAGCACATCCAGATGGTGGCGAGGCATATACACGCAACGGGAATTTTACTTTAGATGGTCAAGGCTATTTAGTAAATCCACAAGGACTGTATGTGTTATCAGACAGAGGTCAACGCATCCAGCTACCGAATGATGATTTCCGCCTAGATGAGAACGGAGCAATTTATGTTAATGATCAGCAAGTAGCACGTGTTGGCGTATCATTTGCGGAGAATCCGAACACGCTACGTAAACAGGATAATGGCTTAATTCGAACAGCAAACGGTGAAGACTTACCGACAGCTTACGGAGCAAATGGCGTATCCTTTACATTGCGTCAAAATTATCTAGAAGGCTCAAACGTAGATTCTAGTCGCACAATGACAGATTTAATGACAGCATATCGCGCTTTCGAAGCTAACCAAAAAGTGTTACAGGCTTATGATCGTAGCATGGAAAAGGCTGTCAACGAAATCGGAAAAGTATAATAGGCGAACAGGAGGCGTTTGATCATGCTACGTACAATGATTACTGCAACAAATACAATGGGGCAATTACAACATAAATTAGATACAATTAGTAATAACATCGCCAATAGCAATACACTTGGCTACAAATCACAAGAAGCTACATTCAATGAACTGCTTTATCAGCAATTTAATAATGATAAACAAGATCGTGCTGACCGACAATCACCTCTTGGCATCCGTTATGGTGCAGGTGCAATGCTTGGACAAATCCAATCAAATCACAAGCAAGGCTCCCTACAAACAACAGATCGCGATCTTGATTTTGCTTTCACAAAACCGAAGCAATATTTCAATATTTTGATGCCAGATGGTGAAAATGGCACAAAAACAGTGTATACTCGTCAAGGTGACTTTTATTTGTCACCATTAGATAATGGAACAGTAATGGTTGTAAATGCAGATGGATATCCATTGGCAGATTCAACAGGACAAGCTATTACATTACCAAGTAATGTGAAAAGTATCGCTGTACGCAATGGCGGCGTTTTAGAGGCAACTGAGCCGAATGGGGATATTATTCGTACTGATTTAGCAGTGACAGAATTTCAAAAGCCACAGCTAATGGAGCATATTTCTGGCTCTTATGTTGCATTACCGAATAACCTCGCTCAGCTTGGATATACACAAGCTGAAGTTGTCACTGAATTACAAGGAGCAAATCGTCAGCAAATTGGCATGCAAAACGGTGCGTTAGAAATGTCAAATGTAAATCTTTCAAAAGAAATGACGGATTTAATCCAAACGCAGCGTTCTTATCAATTCAATGCAAGAGCGGTAACTTTAGCAGACCAAATGCTTGGGCTCATTAATGGTATTCGATAGTAAATCCGTTAATACTGTTTAGTAAGGAATGAAGAGGAGTACAATTTATGACAAACGATTCACGTCGACGTTCTGTGCCGGCACAAGAAACCGATACGCCACCAGAAGAGAAGGAACACAGCTCAAATGGAGAGCAACGAGGGGTTCGATGGGTGCAAATACGGCTGATTCCGATTTGGCTACGCGTTGTACTTGTTCTCGTCTTAATCGTTGTTGCCGCAATTGTAGGTGCAATAGTTGGCTACAGTGTTATTGGTTCAGGTAATGCCATGGATGTTTTCAAAACTGAAACATGGCAGCATATATTTGATATTATGAATGGTAAAGAATAATATTATTCTTTACCATACTTTATGTTTACATATTTATTGAACTTCATTCAGTAGGCAGCTTCTGAATAGAAGAACTTATGCTAAGAACTTCACATCCTGTGAAAACGCCAAGGCGAAATTGATATTTAGGGGGAAAAGAAATGTTAACAGCAGAGCAAATTCAAGCAATTTTACCACATCGTTATCCATTTTTATTTGTTGATCGTATTGTTGAATTAGAAGAAGGGAAGCGTGCAGTCGGTTTAAAAAACGTCTCTATGAACGAGGACTTTTTTAATGGGCATTTCCCAGGCTACCCTGTAATGCCAGGCGTTTTAATTGTAGAAGCGCTAGCACAAGTTGGTGGAGTAGCATTATTAAATGCAGATCAATTCAAAGGTCGTCTAGCTTTCTTGACAGGTATTGATAATTGTCGTTTCAAGCGTCAAGTAGTACCAGGAGACCAACTTCGATTAGAAGTAGAGTTCGTGAAACTACGTGGAGCAATGGGCAAAGGTCACGGTGTGGCAACAGTCGATGGAGAGCTAGTATGTGAAGCTGATATTCTATTTGCTATTGGACCTGAGCAGCCAAAACAGGCGTAATTTGCAATTATAGGTTAAAAGATATAAAATAATTATGTCGAATAATGACCTTACTGTTAATTAATAGATTAATTAAGTTCTTAAAATGCGATAGCATATATGCAATTGTAAATTTTAAATACATGTAATTTTAGGTTTTTTTAAAACGTAGGAGGATTATATAGATGTATAAGGAATTGTCTTCAGGTGTTAAAATTAGCATTACGCGTTCGATTTCAACATCTTTTGAATCATACTTAACAAGTATTGATTGGAAAGAAGAGCGTTTTTCTATGGAAGACTTCATTGCTAGCTGGCAAACTTATTTTCAAGAAAATGCCGCATGGATCGAAAAAATCCCAGCAGATGTTTTGATGAGTACTGAATTCCATGAAGAAATGGCGAAGAAAATCGATGAAGTAATTGCAAAAATTTTAAATGAAGAACCAACGGCTAAGCAAATCGAAACAATTGAGGCCTTGCAGAAAGAGCTAGGTACAGATTATAGCTACAACTGTAAAGCTGAAGCAGCGTACATTGAACAATTGTTAAAAGAAAAACAAAAATAGTTTTTACGAAAATCGGATAGTTCCCTCCTTTCCCGGGTAATCTATGTAGGATCACAAATGCACCTATTGTATTTGCTGACATAGCACCCAAGAAAGGAGGTTTTTTTTAATGTGGAAAATGTCTTTTTTAGCCATTATTCTTGCTACTGTATTCCTTGGAGGATGTAACTGGGGAAATGAAGCGGTTGAAGATAGACCAGCGGAGAATGTAAAGAACGACGTTCAACGAGGTGTTGATAAAGTCGAAGACGTTGTAGATCCAGATAGAAAACATGACGTTTACGATCGTGACGTGAATGGTACTGTTATGCCTGAAGCTACAACACCAGGAACAACAGCACCAAGAACAACAGCACCAGGAACAAACACTGACTTAAATGGTACAAATGGTTACAACAACGTACCTAATGCTAACGGCGTAGATAGAAATGGTAATGTCATTAAAGAAAAAGTCGTTGAAGAAAAAGTAGACGTTCGAGAGAATAACAACATGAATACGCGATAAACTAAAAAAGAGTGCTTCCAACAATGGAACACTCTTTTTTGCATTAGCTAGTGAAAATCTCGCATATGAAGGATGAATACTTAAACGTTGAAAGCGGAGATCTGCGCGGGACGGAGAGAAATACCCGCGCGCAGGTGAATATCCGCGGAATGGAGTGAAATACCCGCGAACGAAGTATGAATATCCGCGGAAGGAAGAGAAATACCCGTGAACAAAGGGTAAATATCCGCGGAAGGAAGAGAAATACCCGCGAACGAAGTGTAAATATCCGTAAACAAGGGAAGCGGCTTCGCGCAAAGCTGAATCACCGCGCACCCTAGCAAACCAACATCTCATGAAGAGTGAAAAAACGGCTTCATATATTCTATTAAATTCTCAGGTAAATGGTAAACGCGATCCTTATTAGAACCAGTAAAGGGAAATTGAAATTTTCTAAGTAAGCAATTGGCAACATCACTGGAAGGAATATTGAAAAATTCACGTAACTGTTTATTTGTAATGGTTGGTCTAACTAAGTATCGGTAATCTTGCAAGGCTTCAGCAAAAATTGCTTTGCTAGTATAGTGACACCGTGAACAGGTCCAAATACCTCGAGCAAAATGCATTTGTGGTTTGTACTGACATTTCGGACAAAGTACGCCTTGACGAAAACGTGAAGGATCGATAGGAGCCGGAATTTTCGAAGGCAGCTGTCTACTAAGAAGTTGTTGAGCAAATTGAGTTAGCTGTTTATCACTTAAAAAAGCTTGCGGGTATTTTTTAAATAGGGAGTGAAGATGTTTTTGAAGTCCTGATACGTGAAAAATTGGAATTGTATTTGGGTGACTTGCAATAATAGCAGAGGGATTAGCAATGATAACTGCGCCCTCAGTGGGGAGAGAATAGTTTTGGGAAATAACTTTAAGAAATTGCATATGTCGTTGGGTCTGAGTAAGGGCATTAGGAAATCCTTCAACGGTTCCGTCTGGCTTCGTTCGTATACATTGATGAGTAATATCGTCAAAATCAAGACGTCCATTAATATTTTTTATTTCAACAACTAGCATAAAATTAGTGCAAATGAAAAGTGTATCGAGTTGATGTGAATGCTGTGCGGAATTTATCAGCATTAAATTATGCAATACGAAAAAAGTATAGGGAGATACTAATTCAAGCCACTCACGGTCAACTTTCTTTTCACCTGCAAAGCCTGCATCGACTCTGCGAAACTGTTCATGATAATAGCTAAAGTCTGGATCTTCTTCTAACAACCGTCTCTTTAATGCCTCTAGCCACATTAATTTCATTGGTTTCTCTCTAATCGCAATCGTCAAGTGTGGTTACCTCCTATAATTTTTAAATCATATTTTACAGTAAAACCCCTCCTTGTCCAATAAAAAAAACGATGCAGAAATTTGCATCGTTAAATCAAGCTCAATCATTTTTTAGTTTTGGTCGTTCTTTCATATCGTGTGAGAAGCGTTCCAAAAGCTTATCTAAAGAAACTCCTTCAGCTAATAGCTCGGCTAGTAATTGCTCTGCATATTTTGAACGTTTTATTTTTAACGTCCCTTTTAAAAGTACAGAGATGTGTTCGCCAATTTCTTGAACGTTATGTACGATAACTTGGAAAGGAGCAGGCTCATTATCTGGAGATGAAATAACTGCACGTACATTAAAGACAGTAGCATTCGCTAAAAGTTCATCAAAAGTTGAACGATATTGTCGGTCCATAAACAGTTCAAGAATCCAAGATTGATGGCTGTTTTCCTGGTTAATAATAATACCATCGACTAAAGGAAACGGTTGTATGCCATCTTTTGTGACAAGGTCAAAGGAAAGCATTTTAAATGTTTTCATTATGTAATATCCTCCTAAGTCGGTCATCCTTTTTAGTATAACATATTCAAATCACCCTTGTTTACGATTGGCAGTCTGTTCGCACATTGTACAAAAACAGCGAAATTGCATATTTCAACAATTAGCATTTACTATTACAGCCAAAAGCATTCGAATCGAAAAATGATTAAATTCTTGAAAAATAAAAACCTCAATATAACCAATTTATGATTAAAAACTGAAGGAAATGATAAATATCGACTTTTGCCAATGCTAGAATCTTTCTTGTAAGATGAGAGCAATCAAAAGCAAAGGAGGTGAATCGATGAACCAAGTCGGACTGGTCGGAAGGTTAACAAAAGATCCTGTGTTGCGACACTTATCAGGAAATCGCGTGCAAACAAATTTTACGCTAGCCATTAATCGCAATTACAAAAACAGTCGCGGGGAAGTAGATGCTGACTTTATTCTTTGTTCAGTTTGGGGAAGGCTGGCAGAGCATATCGTCAAATATTGCGGAAAAGGCTCATTGATTGGGACAAATGGCCGTATTCAATCAAGATCATTTGTAAATGAAGCAAGCACAAAGGTTTTTATAACAGAAGTAGTCGTAGAAGATGTCCGATTTTATCATCTTAAGCCAAGGGATAGTGATGAGGCTATTGTGCCACCAAAGCCACCTGACGGGCAGGAAGGCTTAAAGGATTTTGTGCTACCTGAAGAAGTACAATTACCAGTAGTATAGCAAGTGACAAGTTATCTGATCAGCCATTCTCCTGTATTACTTACACCGAGAAAGGAATGATGTATACCATTCATTAACGTAGATCATTGCTGAAGACCGCACAGCAATGACCATTTTCGACACAACTAAATATTAATATGAAGTAAGTAGGGAAGAAGTAACAACATTAATCCACCGAAATTCGCGAAATTAAAAAGAGCGCCAAGAGCATTTTTGCTCTTGGCGCATAAAAAAATCTTTAATAATCAAGCATCATTAAATCACGAAGTTCATGATTTTCTAATTCAGTTAACCACTGGCTTGATTGAATGAGTTCTTCGGATAATGCAGATTTTTGGGCCAGCATTTTATCGATTTTTTCTTCGATTGTACCGATTGTAACAAACTTATGCACTTGCACAAATTGTGTTTGCCCAATCCGATATGCACGGTCTGTCGCTTGGTTTTCAACGGCAGGGTTCCACCAGCGATCTGCGTGTAATACATGATTTGCAGCCGTTAAATTTAGCCCTGTTCCACCTGCTTTTAAGGAGAGGATAAATATCGGGAAATCGCCTGCCTGAAAAGCCTCTACTAAGCGGTCACGCTGCTGCTTAGGCATTGCACCTGTTAAGAACGGTGCATCAACATTATATAGTTCACTAAAACAATGCTGTAGTAATTGCCCCATCCCAATATATTGTGTGAAAATGAGGCACTGCTCGCCATTGTCCACGATTTCAGCAGCCATTTGCACGATACGTTCTAATTTTGTAGAACGAGTTAGCATTGTATCGGCATCCTCGAAAGGTTCCTTTAAATACAAGGCAGGATGATTACATAATTGCTTTAATTTACTAAGCATCTTTAAGACGCGTCCCTTTTTTTGAAAGCCTGTTAATTGCTCCAGCTGATCGAGCGTCTCTAATATATAACCTTCATATAGAGAGGCTTGCTCAGTTGTTAATGGGCAAAACTCATGAGACTCTTGTTTATCAGGTAAGTTAAGCTGTAAGTTTGGATCACGCTTTGTGCGACGAAGTAAAAATGGTTGGATTTTTGCACGTAGCTTCTGCTTATGTGACTCCGACTCATCTCGTTCTACTGGTAAAATAAATTCTTCGTTAAAGCGACCGAAGCTACCTAAATAGCCCTTATGGATAAAGTCAAAAATAGCCCATAGCTCCGATAATCGGTTTTCAACCGGTGTACCTGTCAAGGCAATATGATGCGTACCTTGTAATTTACGAATAGCCCTTGACTGTAGTGTTTGCATATTTTTAATATTTTGAGCTTCATCTAGAACAACTGCTGCCCAATCCACTTCCTGCAAAAATTCAGCATCCTGTGAGACCGTGCCGTAGGTAGATAAAATTACATGTGGTTTTTCGCTTGCTACTAGCTGTTTAAAATCATCCTCTTTTGCACGATTTGCCTGATAATGCGTATGCACAATTAAGGAAGGAGCAAAGCGAGCTATTTCCTTTTGCCAGTTACCTAGTACTGACGTAGGACAAATGATGATGGATGGCTTAGTATCCGCAGTCGTTTCATAAAGATGAAGTAAATATGAAATAAGCTGAACCGTTTTACCAAGACCCATATCATCAGCTAGACAGGCACCAAAGCCTTGTTCTCGCATGAAGACAAGCCATTCAAAGCCCTCATGCTGATAAGGACGTAATTCTGCCTGCAAAGATGTAGGAACTGGTACTGTAGGAAGTCCTTTTTTCTCAGAAAGCTGCTCCATATAGGATTTAAGCGATTTTTGCAATTCAAATGCAAAAATCGGGTCATCTCGCATTGCATCATCGGCATCTTCTTCTTCAAGAGGTAAAGATAAATCCTCTGGTAACTCACGAAATAGCAATTCACGAACGGTCCAGCTTTCATCTTCTGCTTGCTGCATCAATGCGCGCATTTCGTGCATCCAGTTCGCATCCACACGAAACCACTCTGTCCCAATACGAATGAATTCACGTTTCTCATCCACAAGCTTTTTAAATTGCTCAGGTGAAATGGACTGTCCATTCATAGAAAACTGCCATTTGAACGTTAAAATATCATCTAGTCCAGCAACCTTCTTAGTCGCTACATTGCCAGTACTTACACGAACACGAAGTTTAGATTGTTTTAAATCCTTTAGCCAAGCCGGTAGTACAACGTCAAAGCCGAGTGCCTGTAATCTAGCTAAATCCTCACGTAAAAATGTTCGTACTTCTAAATCCTCAAGCATGATACGGATGAAAATATCGCTACGTATATCTTCAATAGAAAGAAGATCTACAATTTGTGCTTGTTGTTGTTCAATAGCATCAGCAAACATTTGCCATTTCGCTGGTAGAGCATCAACAATTGGTAATGACTGCTTTCGCATAGCAGGCGTCCAGTAGTTTTTGGTTGTAGCCGTACTCAGTACCGTTTCTAGAAGCCACACATCTGAATCTTCCTCAGGTTCACTTAAGCGTAGGGAGACAGTCACTGTACCTGCCTGTCGTTCCTGCTCTAATGGCCAGCCACCACGTAAGAAAAATGGCAATAGCTTTGGTAAATCAGACAGTACAAGACCCGCTTGGGCAAGCTTTTGCTGCACGGCCATTTCTAATAATGCCGTATCAATACCGTCTATAGGGAATGCTAGTGACGAAAAATCATCAGCAATTGCAGCGTACGACCAGAGCGAGGGCTCCTGCCAATACGTTTGTAGAGCCGACGCTTTTTCTAGCCACACCTGACTTTCTGCGTCTACACCGATCCATTCAATAAAAGGATGTAGATACCGCGGTGAAAAAATATCTAGAAGTTCAGAGGTTGAGACTTCAACAGTAAGATCCGTACGATTGCTTAATAGACCATAGACATTCGCTTCATAGTTAAAAAATAATGAAGAAATAAGTGAGTCTGCATCCACTGTTGCACCGCCAGCAGTAAAGCCCTGTAACGTAAAATATCCTTCCTGAACTGATTCAATACGAAGCTGTAGTTTTTTTGAAAACGGGGAAGGAGCATTAATAGTCATCATACTAAGTTTCCTTTCTCAATTTCTTCCTGTAATGCACGCAGGCGTTTAAACTCTGCACGAATTGTTTGCATATATGTTTCAAAATAAGCGGTTTTGCCAGCACGTTTTGCTGCACTGCGCATACTTTTCCAAATTCGTACAGCCTGCTTATAGTTCATACGTGATTTTTGCGTAATTTCAGACATGGCATATAGATGATATAAGGGCAATACTGTTGCAGGAGCAACTTGTAGCACATCCTTTAATCCACACATTTCTAAATAAGAAAGGGAGGAGAGGTTTAACTGGTGAAGGGCAACCCAATCACGATAACGTCCCTTTTTAATAAGAAAGAACGAAAATGGTTGAAGCCCGTAAACACCAAATGCACTATATAATGTAGTTTCCTCTTCCTCCGTAAGTGGTATATCTTCGTACAAAAGTTGAAATTGTTGTACGTATTGAGCTCGCTTTACAACTGGCACCGTTTGCTGTAAAAAGACTTCGGCAAATGGTAGCATCGCACGTAAAATGATGGACTGTGCATGTGACTCGCCAGCACGCTTTGCAAAAATAGCAAGCTCAAATAGGTCCTGCATTCGCTGTACATCAATCTGTGCAATGCTTTCCTGTAATAATTCCTCTTTTTGCAGCAGTACATAAAATAGCAGTTTTAATGACTGTAAGGAAATCTCTGATGAAGGATTTTCCAGATTATTTATAAGTGCTAATTCCTGTTCTCGTCGCGGCTTCTCATAAAAAAGTACAGCCCAAAGCAGCATATAAATTTGTAGTCGATTAGCAAACAATCCTTGTCGTTCCAATAAAAACTCTCTGACTAGTTCCTGAAGTGAATCATAAAATGGGTCAGTGGCAAAAAGTCGTGATCGACCAGTTAACTCCGTCAGTATACTCTCGAATGATTGAACACTTTGATCAATAAAATATTTCATATAAGGAGAATCCACTGAATGCCCTTTTGTTTCATTTACATGACGCCATATTGTATTAAAGATGGATAGCTCCATGAAGAGCTTATAAAGTGGCTGCCACTCACGCTCAAAGGGCATATGTCGTTGAAGTCTCTCCAATGCATCCGTTCGTATAGCAGAAAGACCATAGCCTTCTAAAATACGCCCGGGCGGCAATAAACGTTTCATTATTTCATTGACCATCAATTGCCAACTTTCTGGACTCCGCTCATCTGCTAATGATTTTAATTGCACTGATTTTTGTGCACGCCAAGCACTTGACCAATCTTGCACAGAATCAAAATACTGATAGAGGGCAAGTAATGCGCCAACCTGATGTCTACACCATTTCAGCTGAGGACAGTTACAGCTCAGCTCCTCTTTAGCAAAATCAATTTCTACAGAAGCGGGTCTGACATCCTGTACGCTTGCATATAATATAGAACTTGCTCCATTAAAACGTTCAAAGACAACTGATTTATTCCGCACCGAAAAAACAGCACGACGCACTAGCTCCTCGTCTTCAGTAGAGGAAGGATGTAATGCCTGTTCAGCTTCCTTTAATTTCGTAAAGACAAATTCTTGATGTTCCTTAGCTAATTGGGCAATAGACAATGCCATAACCTCACTCCTTTCAGTGGACATTTAAGTATGAAGGAAAAAAGACTGTCCTTCCATTATACGACTAAAATACGGACATGATAAGCTGAATGATTTGAAAGTGAAAAATCAAGGAGAAGATAGTTAACAAGATTATTGATTTATGTTAAAATCTGAATAATCAGACAAATCGGGAGGGATGAGGAATGATGCAAGTTCAGTATATGAAGCCGTTTTACACAAAAATCACTGGAGATAAATTACGTCTAGTGTTTGCTTATCAATATTTCTCTATTTTAAAAGAGAATGAGATTTTCCATTTCATTCCGATTGAAGGTAAAGAGATGATTATCAACTTGAATACACAGCAAATTGAAAATTTATCTGAGGTATTTGTTTTCCAAAAGGGGAATCGTTTTATCCGACTACCGCTATATCAATTATTATTAATTACAAATGTTCATGAGCATCTAGCGCCGATTCTTGAAAATGCTACACCAAAGCCACAGCTACCACTCGTTTCTTCAGTGACTGTTGGCGAAGTAGATCAGCTCGTTACAGAATTGGAGCAAAAAAACTATGATTATTTAATCGACCAGGCATTATTAGATAACGATAAAGCACTCTTTTATGAACTGCTACAACAAAAGAACCATCAACTCGGAGGCTTCGAAATTTGAATACACGGTATTGCAATTAAGCACCTACTTTTCACATGTGAGAAGCGGGTGCTTTTATAAATTGCTGACAATTCATCTAGGTCTAAAGTCGAAATCTTGAAAATGAATTAGATACGATTAATATATAGAACCTACTAAATTAGAATGTATTACCAAAATTAACTAAAATGAGTTGAGCATATACCGATATAAATAAAAATAAAGGTGGTGAAATGATGCTTGGAAAATGGTCAGCAACGGGTTTATCTATCTTAAATAATATGAATAGACATTACGGTGCAATGAGCAAGTCAATGCTTCGGATTTCTTCAGGTTACCGAATCAATAGTGCAGCAGATGATCCAGCAGGGCTCGCGATTTCCGAAAAAATGCGTGCACAAATTCGCGGGCTGAATATGGCAGCGAAAAATATCCAGGACGGTATTTCACTTGTTCAAACAGCTGAAGGTGCACTTAATGAAACACATGCAATGATTCAACGCATGCGCGAGTTAGCAGTAGAAGCTGCCAACGATACATTAACAGACAGTGATCGGAAAAAACTCGATTTAGAATTTCAAGAATTAAAAAAGGAAATTCAGCGCATCTCGAAGGACACTGAATTTAATACCAAGACATTACTGAATGGGGATCACACTACAAACGGAATTAAAATTCAGGCGGGCGCCAACTCAGGTCAAAGCATCGAGCTATTCATTAATGATATGGGGTCTGGAGCACTTGGCTTGGATGATACGACATCCATTGCAACTCGGGAGGGTGCCGATAAAGCGATATCTACTATGGACGAGGCTTTAAAGCGTGTATCAAACGAGCGTTCAAGACTAGGTGCCTATCAAAATCGTCTAGAGTATGCGTATAATGCAAACGTAAACACGGCGGAAAACTTACAAGCTGCCGAGTCTCGTATTCGTGATGCAGATATCGCAAAAGAAATGATGAACATGGTAAAGGCACAAATCCTAATGCAGGCAAGTCAATACGTACTAGCAATGCACCTACAGCAAGCACAATCAATTCTAAAACTACTCGAAAGCGGAACAACAAGGAATCCCCGATACTAAAGGTGATTCCTTTTTAGTTTGGGTTAACCGATGATAGCAAAGTGGATATCGCTGATAAAAAGAGAACATCGCTGATAAAGGTGAAGCAATCGCTGATAAAAAGAGAACATCGCTGATAAAAGTGAAAGAATCGCTGATAAAAAGAGAACATCGCTGATAAAAGTAAAGCAATCGCTGATAAAGAAGAGAACACCGCTGATAAAAGTGAAGCAATCGCTGATAAAAAGAGAACACCGCTGATAAAAGTGAAGCAATCGCTGATAAAAAGAAAACACCGCTGATAAAAGTAAACCAATCGCTGATAAAAAGAGAACACCGCTGATAAAAGTGAAACAACCACTGATAAAAAAGTAAAAACCGCTGATTAACATACCAAAACCGCTAACAGCCATGCTATAATCGCTGAAAGGGTACGTAATTATCTGATAAATCTAACAATATATAAAATAGAAAAGGAGAGAATTAATTGATCATAAAACCCTTCGCACCATCTCCGTTGACAGTAGGACTTCAAGCACTTGTGACTCGGTTACAGCCCACGCATCCCCAATATCAAAATCTTCAGCAGGAACAAAAAATTAAAGAAGCTGGCGATTTTGGAGAGCAATATGTTATGAAGGAACTGCGGCAAACAGCATTGCTAAATGATTGCCACATTTTCCACAATGTCATTCTTCCCTCTGTTCTTCCCATGCAAATTGATATTCTCATCATTGTCCCCAACGCGATCATACTATTAGAAGTTAAAAATATTCGAGGAACTGTACATTTAAAAAATGACCCACGTCAGCTTATTCGTACCTCAGAATCTGGAGAGGTTCATGTCTTTACACATCCCGAAATCCAACTTGAACAGTATATTCAAGGAATGAAACATTTCTTAGATACACAAAATATTTCTATACCTATATACGGAGCTGTTGTGTTCCCCTTCAATAATGTCAATATTCATCGAGAGGACAGCGGATTGCCGATTCTAATGGCAAAAGAGCTACCGCTATTTCTGCATAAACATATAGAGAAAAGCAAAGAGACATCAACAATGAACGAAATCAAACACATTATTTTGTCACATTTAAGGGACAGAACGCCATTTCCACTATGCTCATACTACCAAATTGAGGGCTCTGCTTTGCGACGGGGTGTTCATTGTGAAAATTGTGGTCAGTTTGGGATGAAGAAATTGAAAACCGTTTGGCATTGCCAGAGCTGTCAACATCGATGTCCTGATGCTCATATTCAGGCTCTAAAGGATTATTATATGCTTGTTGGCGAAACGATCACGAATCATGAATGTTGCGATTTTTTGACTATTGAGAGTGGGCATGTAGCCAAACGGATATTACAAAAATTACAATTACCACGTAGCGGATCTAACAAGAACAGTAGGTACGAATTGTCTGGTTTATACGTGAATCGCTGATAAAACCTTGAACATCGCTGATAAAACGAACACAATCGCTGATAAAACCCAGAACATCGCTGATAAAACCAACACAATCGCTGATAAAACCCAAAAAACGCTGATAAACGCGCCGCATTCGCCGCAAACCAACAAAATTTTTTCAAATCGGACACAGAAAACAACTTCAAAATAACAAATTGGTTCACACTTTCCCTTGAAAGTTGTATACTATAATGCAGAACAAAAATGCACTAAGCATTTACAGAATATATAATTTAACTACTCGTTTTTGAAAACGGAAGGAAGAATAGAGAATGACGAAATCAATTTGTGTCGTTGGACTTGGCTACATCGGATTACCAACGGCTGTAATGTTTGCCAACCATGGCGTGAAAGTACATGGGGTGGACGTAAACCCAGCAGCAGTAAAAAGTATTCAAGAGAAAAAACTTCATATTGAAGAAAACGGATTACAGGAGCGCTTAAACAAAGCAGTAGATGAAGGTTTCCTAACGGCGTCAACGACACCAGTGGAAGCGGACGTGTTCATCGTGGCTGTACCATCACCAATCAATCCTGATAATACAGCGAATTTAGAATATGTACGTCAAGCTACAGCTTCGATCGTGCCATTCTTGAAAAAAGGTAACCTTGTCATTCTTGAATCGACAGTACCACCGAAAACAGTGGAGCACATTATGCTACCTGAACTGATCAAGGCAAATCTTGAATTTGGTGTAGATTTATTCGTATCACACTCACCAGAGCGTGTTATTCCTGGTCGTATTTTTGAAGAGTTAGTGAACAACGACCGCATCGTTGGTGGTATTGATGATACATCTGCACAAATGACAAAAGAGCTTTATCAAACATTTGTGAATGGTACAATTCACCTTACGGATGCAACAACAGCTGAGTTAGTAAAAGTAATGGAAAACACTTATCGTGATGTCAATATTGCGTTTGCGAATGAGCTTGCGAAATTAGCAGAGAAGCTGGATGTGAACATTTGGGAAGCGATTAAATTTGCGAACTATCACCCACGTGTAAATGTTCACTTCCCAGGTCCAGGTGTAGGTGGCCACTGTATCGCAGTTGACCCTTGGTTCCTAGTTGAGCTAGGTGGCGAGACGGCACAAATTATTCACCTATCTCGTAATACGAATGATAGTATGCCAAGCTTTACAGCACAAAAAACACAAGCCATCTTAAATCAAAACAAAATTGCTGGTGGCAAAGTAGCTGTTCTTGGACTAGCCTTCAAAGGAAACGTGGATGATATGCGCGAAAGTCCATCAACAATCGTTATTGACGAGTTACAAAACCTTGGATTAGACGTGATTTCATACGATCCACACATTAAAGAAAACAAACATGCTACACAAACACAAAGCTTAGAAGAAGCAACAAAAGATGCTGATATCATTTTAGTGTTAACAGATCACAATGAATTCAAAGCATTAAACGCTGCAGACATTACAGCAAAATCAAAAATTGTCTTCGATACGAAAAATTGCTTAAAACGCGATAATTGGGAAGAAGCAGGCTTCCAGTTCCACCTACTAGGAGATGCGAAAAACCGATGAAAGAAACAGTACTTGGCATCAATGTCAATACGGAAGGCTACGATGAATTAATGGAGATGGCATTTGAGCGCATTGAAAAAAAACAAAAAGCGCTCGTTGTTGCCATCAATCCAGAAAAGATTATCAAGGCGAAAGAAGACCCTGCTCTAAAGAAGCTTCTGAACGAAGCGGAAATTCAAATTCCAGACGGCATTGGCGTGATTCTTGCTTCAAAAATTCAAAAAGGGCAAATTCGTGAACGTGTTACAGGCGTCGATATGATGATGAAGCTTTGCGAGGAAGCGGCCAAACGTGGCAAGCCCATTTTCCTTTACGGAGGGAAACCAGGTGTAGCAGATGCAGCAAAAGCAAAGCTAGAATCATTATTTCCTTCTATTAAAATAGTCGGCATACAGGACGGCTATGAAAAGGATGAACAGAAGGTACTTGACCGCATTAACGAAGCACAGCCCGATTTACTTTTTGTAGCGATGGGCAGTCCAAAGCAAGAAAACTGGATCAATGCCAATCGCGAGCAATTACATCCAACTATTTATCAAGGCGTAGGTGGGTCATTTGATGTGCTTGCAGGTACAGTGAAACGTGCACCTGAAATTTTCCAAAAATTTGGCCTGGAATGGTTTTATCGATTAATGAAAGAACCAAAGCGTATCAAGCGCCAAATCGCCCTTCCATTATTTTTACTGGAAGTAGCAAGACAAAAACGCCAATAATTTTTAAAAATTGGTATTGTCGTTTTAAATTGAAAGTGTTAGACTGTATGTGTATAGGAATTTCCTCTATGAAATAAATAGAATTCCCTGCAAGGAAACAACGGTTGGTAGCCCAAGCGAAAAAAGCTCAAGCATTTATATGCTTGAGCTTTTTTCGTTGTTTAAATTTCTATGAATTTATATGATTTTAAGAAATTTGAACATTTATTGATAGAATATCAGAATTTTGTTAGAAATTTGTGTAATATCACTTGAAAAATCAGCTTAAATAGATAACAATGGTAAAAGAGAGTTGCAAGACCTTATTTTTCCGGAAATGAATTAGAAAGTTTCCCAAAATATGATTGACAACTTTTAGGGATACAACTATACTTTTATGTGTAGTTGTTTATTTACTGCATTTCTATGTAGTAGAAACATAATTTTTTTAACTTAGAGGAGGAAATTTTTCTATGGCTAACCAACCAAAGAAATACAAAAAATTCGTAGCAACAGCTGCTACAGCTACATTAGTAGCATCTGCTATCGTACCAGTGGCTTCTGCTGCAGGATTCACAGACGTAGCAAACAACACTCACAAAGATGCGATCAACGCTCTTGCTGATGCAGGTATCATCAATGGATACTCTGACGGCACATTCAGACCAGACACAACTATTAACCGTGGTCAAGTAGTTAAATTATTAGGCCGTTGGTTAGAAACTGAAGGCTTTGAAGCTCCAGCTGACTGGGATACAAAACAACGCTTCAACGATCTTCCATTAACAGCTGAAAAAGAATTAGTAAAATATGCTGCACTTGCTAAAGATGCAGGCGTATTCGCTGGTTCAAACGGCAACTTAAACCACACACAAACTATGCAACGTCAACAAATGGCAGTTGTTTTAGTACGTGCTATCAACGAAATCTATGAACTAGATTTAGTAAAAGAATACAAAGCAGCTAAATTCACGAGCGAAATCTCTGACTTAGACAAAGCTTTCTCTGCTGAACAACGTGAAGCAATCACTGCTTTAGAATATGCTGAGTTAACAAATGCAGCTACCCTACCAGGTAAAGCATTCAACCCAGCTAACTCTATCACTCGTGGTCAATTCGCTTCATTCTTATACCGTACAATCAACCTTGAAGTACCAAATAATGCAAAAGCTTCTGTAAAAGCTATCAACAACACAACTGTTGAAGTAACTTTTGACAAAGAAGTTGATGACGTACAAGCTCTTAAATTCGAAATCAAAGATTTAGAAGTTAAGAACGCAGCTGTAAAACAAACTAACAAAAAAGTTGTTGTTTTAACTACTGCACCTCAAACAGCTGACAAAGAGTACACTGTTTCTTCTAATGGCGAAGAAATCGGTAAATTCAAAGGTGTTAACGCTGTAATCCCAACAAAAGTTGATTTAGTTGAAAAATCAACTCAAGGTAAACTTGGTCAACAAGTTACTCTTAAAGCACAAGTAACTGTAGCTGAAGGTCAAAATAAAGCTGGTATCCCAGTAACATTCTTCATTCCAGGTTCTGCTAACGGAGTAAAAGCTCCTGTAACAGTGGAAGCTTTAACTAACGAAGAAGGTATCGCTACTTACACTTACACTCGTTATGCTGCAACTGAAGATACTGTAACAGCTTATGCTACAGGTGATCGTTCTAAATTCTCAACTGGCTATGTATTCTGGGCTGTTGATCAAACATTAACTATTACTGAAGTAACTACAGGCGATACAATTAACAATGGCGCTAACAAAACTTACAAAGTAACTTACAAGCACCCAGAAACTGGTAAACCGGTATCAGGCGTAACTTTAAATGTTGCTGCAAAAGAAAACATTGATGTAACTGCTGATAAATTACAAAACGTAACTATCAACGGTAAAAACGTAGCTCAATTAAGCAACGGTCAAATCGTTGAAGCTGCACAAATTACAACTGATTCAAAAGGTGAAGCTACATTCACAGTTTCAGGTTCAAATGCTGAAGCAACTCCAGTAGTTTATGTAGCTGAAAAATCAAGCACAAACTCAAATCAATTTGAGAAAAAATATACTGCTGATAAATTACAAGCATCTGCTAAGAAAGTAACATTCTCTGCTCAACAAGCTGCTTATGCTCTTGAAGTAACTCGTGATGGTGGCGAAGTTGCAGCTACAGGTTTCAAAAACGGACGCAAATACAATGTAGTTGTTAAAGATAAAGACGGTAAATTAGCTGCAAATGAAACAGTTAACGTTGCATTAAACGAAGATGTTGATGGCGTTATTGCTACAAATACTAATGCAAAATTCGTTAAACTTGAAGATGGTAAACAAGTTGCTTATGATGGCAAACAAATCAGTGTTAAAACTAACTCAAAAGGTGAAGCAAGCTTCATCATTGGTAATGACGATATAAATTCTTATGCAACTCCAGTTGTATGGATTGATATTAATACTCCAAATGCAAAAGAAGCTAAATTAGATAAAGGTGAACCAAATGCTGTTGCACCAATTTCTTACTTCCAAGCTGAGTATTTAGACGGAGCTAAATTAGTAGTTAAAGATGCAAATGGTAAAGAGAAATCTGACTTTGATGCTAGTGCACCAGCTATTTTTGAGGCTGAACTTGTAAACCAAAGTGGTAAAGTAATGTCTACAAGCTACACTTTACATGATGTAAACTACACGATTTTCAATACAGGTGAAAACGATGTTAAAGTTGGAGATCAAGTAATTTCTCCAAACCGTAGCTACACAGTACAACCAACTAGTGGTAAACTTTCAGTTACTTCAGTAGATGGTAAATCTACAGCAGTAAAAGTAGTTGCAACTGGTATTGCTAAACAATCTAATAGCAAAGACTTTGCATTCACTGCTAAAGAAGCAACTGCAAAATTCACTGCAACAAAAGAAGTTCCAAACTCATATACTGGAACAGTTAAATACTACAACACACCAGATGAAGGTAAAGACAGTAACTCAATTTGGTTCGATGGTAAAGACCCAGTGAAATATGCTGACGTAACTGGTAAAAAATTCAAATACTTCGGAGCAAATGGTAATGAAGTATACGGTGAAGAAGCATTTGAAAAATTATTAGCTCAATATGAAGCTAAAAATGCAGCTATTACTGTATCTTACACTGTTGATGGTGATACAATTACATTTAAAGTAATCACTGTTCAAGAAGGTAGTGCTGATGCTATTAAAAAATATGTACCAGCTACTAACCCAGCTGAAAATAAAGCTCCAGTAGCAAAAGATATTCCAGCAAAAACAGTAGCAGCAAATGGTACAGATTTAAAACTTACTGTGAGTGAATTAGCTACTGATGCAGATGGTGATAAATTAGAAATTCTAACTGCTACTTCAACTAATGCAGCTGTAGCGACTGCGACTGTAGCTACTGATAAAGCATCAATTACTGTTTCACCAAAAACAACTGGTAAAACTACAATTAGTGCAATTGTAACTGACGGTAAAGCAGTAACTACTGTGAACTTTGATGTAAATGTTACTTCTAAAGAGTTCTTCTCTATTATTGGTAACCCTGCTGTTGACTATTCAGAAACTCCTGCATCTGCAGCATCATTAGTATTAACACCTGGTACTAACTTAGCTGGTAACATCGGTCTAACTTTAACAAAAGGTACAGATGTAGCAACAACAACTGTTGCTCTTCCAGCAAATGCTACTGCGGCTCAAATTGCTAAAGCAATTACTGACCAAGTTGCAACTGATGGTACTAAAATTAAAGCAGAAGTAGTATCAGATACTGTTAAAGTATCTTCTACTGAAACTGGTGCAGTAACAATTGCTAATCCAGGAACACTAGCTGGTGTTACAGCTGATAAAATTGTTGATGGTAAAGAGTTAACTAAAAATCCTGCTAAATTCTCATTCAAAGTTGCTAATGACATTGAAGTAGGTAAAACTGTTACTGTAAAAGTAGGAACTGAAACTTACACTTACACAACAGTTGCTGCAGATGCGACAGCTGATACTTTAGCTACAAATATCGTAGCTGCAATTAATGCAACTGCAACTGCAAAATATACAGCTTCAGTTACTGGTACTGATGTTGTAGTATTAACTCAAAAAGCTGGAAATGAAGCTCCAACTGCTGGTGCTAAATTAACAGTTACGAATAACTAATATAGTTTTATAAAGTAGTATTACTTTATTGCCCCCTGTAGAGATTATTTTCTACAGGGGGTTCATTTTTGGAGATAAATAAAATATAGATATAGGAACTAACTAATCTTTTATATAGTAGCAATGATAGAAAGATGTTAATTTCTATAAGTCAGTAAATCAAGCTATCGAACTTCTAAAATCAAAAGGTTTATAAGTTCGAGGTAACAGCTTCTAAAACTATTAAGATAATTCATTTCGTAAGAAATGAGATTTGAATCTAGTTGAAGAATTGCGGAAATCCCCTTATGTCCTTTGTGGCGTAAGGGGATTTTCTGTTTGAAATATCGTGTGGATAGAACTCAAAAATTCTTATCCAAAACAGCAATAATTTTAGAACAAATCCACCGACAGTTAACAATGTGTCATATAGTATATTTTCAATGGTATCTGCCAGTATTAAATTCGACAACACATATACATGGATAGACAACGAATCTATGTAGGAATAAAAGGTAATAAATATAAAGTTAAAGATATATTATTATTTTAATATAGTATGAAACAACCTCAATACCTTAGCAGGGTTATTGGGGTTGTTTCTATTTAGGAGGTGAATATTAATCATTTTCAGAGAGAGTGCTACGAGGAAATTCATGAAATTAAGTTAAATTGTTGGGGTAGACCTGATTGACAATTTAATTCTATGTACCGATAGTTTAGTTTTCATTTATTAAAAGAATAGGGCTACATGTAGTACAGGAGGAATAAGAAGATGGAGGAATTACAACGTTTTATAGAAGGCATTAATAAGCTAATTGGTAGTACAATATCAATTGATAAAGTAGGTTACGAGTCACTTTTTTTGAAAAAGAAGAAATCTATGAAAGGCTAATTTCTAGAGCAATACTAGCACCGTTACCAGAGCCTATTGTGACATCATCGGTAGATTATACAGATGCAGAAGGTAATTGCTATCTTAAATAGGCAAAGTAATGACGGATAGTACTCCGAAGTTCTTTTATAGCGAGATGTAAAGTTATTGAATTAATAGAAAATTAATCACATTTTTCGGTGATGAACCTACCAATTTCTAATATTAAAATTAATTTACACAATATAGATACTATTAAAATAAGTCATTAACAATAATATGTTAACATATACATATAGTGGGGAAATAGGTTTAAATTATTTCAACTATTGATGGCAAGCCGTATGCGATGAAAGTCGCCTGTATGGTGTAGGCCCAAAGAAAGGTGACAGCAGTTAAGGAGGTTAGTGCCAATAGTAGAAGAGAATGTAGATCTTTCAAAAACAAATGCTGAAAAAGTTAATATTGATGGAATCACAGTTAAAGGAAACACAATTCTATAATTTTTTTGCAAAGTCTTCTCTTAATTGAGGGAGGCTTTGCATTTTAAAAACTAACTTTCCTAAGTTTGAAAGGGGAATTGACTGGATGTCAAAGAAGAAGTGGAAAAAGCCGATAAATGCCTTTTTAGCAACAACTCTAGTTGCAAGTGTTGTCACACCTGTAGCACCGATTACAGTAAAAGCCGAAACACTCGCAAATGATTTAATCATTTCAGAGTATATTGAAGGTAGTTCCTTTAATAAAGCGATTGAAATCTATAATGGTACAGGTGCCGCGGTTGATTTAAGTAATTATACGTTAGAGCTTCATACGAACGGAGAAGTTAATGCGAAAAATAAAGTGAGTTTGACAGGTACTCTAGAAAATGGAGCTACGTATGTTTTATATCATAAAGATGCAGATCCAAACATTAAAGCACAAGGAAATCTAGAAAACTCAACTGTTATTAATTTCAATGGAAATGATCCAATCGTATTAAGGAAATCGGGTGAAATCATTGATTCCATTGGACAAGTTGGTCCTTCAGCAGATTTTGCTAAAGATGTAACTTTAGTAAGAAAGAATTCAGTCTTGTCGGGTGATCCAACTATTGATGACCCCTTTAACGCAGCTTTAGAATGGAACTCTTCTTCAAGTGATGATTTTTCTAATTTAGGGCAACACGTAATGGATACTAATTCAGGTGGACCCGTTGACCCTGAAGCACCGGCAATCCTCTCAATTGGAGATGCTAGAACTAAAGGTGTGGGCGAAACGGTAACGATCAAAGGGAAAGTAACAGCAGGCTTGAAAAATACATTCTCCGTCCAAGATGATACAGGTGGTATTGCAGTACGACCTACTAGTCTAGAATTGTCTATCGGGGATGAGGTTACTTTAACAGGTAAAATAGCTGACTATCGCGGATTACTACAATTAGATGGTGCTACAATCGTTGAAAAAGGTGGAAATTCTGGTGCGCCATCGCCAAAGGTAGTAACTGGTAATCAAGTAACGGAAGCAAACGAATCACAGCTAGTAACAGTGAAAAATGTTACGCTTACAGATGTTCAACAAGGGAATGGATGGGCGAACTTTACTGCAAATGATGGGACGAATTTCCTTGTGCGTGATGAAACAAATTCACTTGGATTAACTGCGGGTACGTCCTATGAATCTATCACTGGTATTGTCCAACAGTACGATCAAGACTATCAAGTTATTCCTCGCTCAAAAGCAGATATTGTTGTGGATAGCTCAGCATTAAAACCTGCTATTGCATCTCCTGGAAGTGGAACGTTTACAGGGAAAACAACAGTTACGTTGACAACACCGACTGCAGATGCAGAAATTTATTACACATTAGATGGCACTGAGCCAACTGATAAAAGTCATAAATATGAGATACCACTAGAAATCAGTGAAAATACTACATTAAAGGCAATTGTTAAAGATAAAAATGGTACGTTTAGTGAAGTAACTACGTTTGATTATATTATTGCAGATAAATTACAAATTCATGATATTCAAGGTGCCAATCATACTTCTTCATTCAATGGTAAAACTGTTGAGGGAATTGAAGGTGTCGTAACCTATTCATTCATGTTAAATAACAATTGGTATTATAACATTCAAACACCTGATGATTTAGCTGACAATAATCCGAATACATCTGAAGGGATTTTACTTTACAGTGGTAAAAACTCTTGGCCAGTTCAGGTAGGGGACTTAGTATCTGTTAAAGGTCAAGTAAATGAATTTGCCTATGATGGTTATAGTGATCGACAACAAACAGATTTAAAAACAACGCAAATCAATGTACGTAACGATCAAGGCGGAAAAGTAGAAGTAGTGAAAAATAGTGTTGCGCTACCAAAGCCAATTGAAATTGATAAATTAAAAATGTCCTTAAGCAGTATTGACAGTGATCAACTTCAAACATTTAACCCAACGATTGATGCTATAGATTTCTGGGAAAGCATTGAAGGGATGCGGGTAGAAGTAGAGGACGTAAAAGCGGTAGCACCACAAGAGCATGGAGATCTGGTGACAGTGCTTGACAGTGAATCAACAAATACAATTCACGGTGGCGTATTGTACGAGAAAGGAAATGCTAATCCAAACAGAATTCAATTCCGTTTAGAACCGAATGCAGCTGCACGTGATTTTGAAGTGGCTACAGGTGATCAATTTAAAGGACCCATTACGGGAGTCGTAGGCTATTCCTATCAAAACTTTAAAATCTATGTTCCTTTAGATGAAATGAAAGCCGCGCATCAAAAGGGTACTGCATCACCAGAGAAAACAAAAATTGTAAAAGCCGATGATAAGTTAACAGTTGCTTCTTATAATTTAGAAAACTTCTCGAATAACAAAAGTTCTACGACTGATGATAAGGCGAAAAAGTTAGCACGAGCAATTGGCATTGATATGGGAAGCCCAGACATCGTTGGTGTAACAGAGGTGCAAGATAATAACGGTGCTTCTCCTGGTGATTCAAACGCAAATGAAAGTTATCAAAGACTAATTGACGAGATCAAAGCTGCAAGTGGTGTTGAATATCAGTATGTTAATATTGATCCTATCAACAATCAAGACGGTGGAGCACCAGATGCGAATATTCGTGTTGGCTTCCTTTATAATCCAGAGCGAGTGAAGTTGAAGGAAGGTATTCCAGCAGGGGATGCTACAACAGCTGTAGATTATAAAGATGGGAAGTTAACACTGAACCCTGGCCGTATTGATCCAACAAACGAAGCGTTTAATAGTAGTCGTAAACCATTAGCGGCACAATTTGAATTCCAAGGTGAAGACGTAGTAGTGATCGCCAACCATTGGAATTCTAAAAATGGAGATACGCCATTATTTGGTGCTAAGCAACCACCACAATATGGAAGTGAAGTGCAACGTCAAAAAATTGCACACATTGTTTATGATTTTATTGAAGATATTAAATCAAACAATCCAGATGCAAATATTGTTTCATTAGGTGATTTTAATGATTTTCAATTTGCGGATGCTTTAAAAATACATGAAGGTCAATTAATGACGAACATGATTAATAAAGTGGAAGATTCTGATCGTTACACATACGTATACCAAGGGAATTCACAAGTATTAGATCATATTTTAGTTTCGAATAATCTAGCAGACAAAACAGTTGTCGATGTCCTTCATATTAATGCTGATTTTACGGACATGGCTGGTCGTGCAAGTGACCATGATCCTGTCATGGTTCAAATTGATATGAAGAAAGATTCAAGTGTTGAACCGATTCAGCCTGAAATCGTATATGACTTTAAGAACTACAAAAAAAACAAATTGACAATAAATAAACCTAGTGTGGCAGTGCATTTAGATGCTCAATCTGTTATTCCAAAAGGTGTGGTCCTTAAAGGTGCCTATGCGGAGCTACATGGAGAAGGCTTTAAGACGACTGATGTTATCCTTAGTCCAGTAAAAGCAGGGGCGATTATCGACTTAAAAGGCACTGCTGTGAAATCAATCACGATTGAAGGTTCAAATGTTAGTGAAATAAGAGGTGCTGAAAATATAGATATCAAATCGATAATCTATAAGAAGGGTGCAGCTCCTGAGCAAATTAAATTTACAAATTCGAAGGGGGAACCCATTGGAGATCCTTCTTTACCTTCTGAAAATAATGCACCTATCATTAAAAATCCTATAGCAAACAAATCTGTAGCTGTTGGAGAGACAATTAACATTGATTTAACAGATCATTTCTCAGACCCTGATGGTGATGAGCTTTCATTTACAGCTACAAAAGGAACTGTAAATGGCAAGACATTAACTCTTAATTTAGAAGAGGGTAGCCATATTGTTGGTGTTACAGCATCTGATGGTAAAAAAAGTGTTACAGCAAGTTTCAGTGTTACAGTTGTTGCGAATGATTATTATACAGCTGCCTATAACAAAGAGGGGCAGGCACTAAAAAATGCTCTTCACGATATCATTTCGGAACAAAAGGTACTTTCTTATGATGAGGTTTGGAATGCATTAAAGTATACGGATGAAGATCCTAATAATACAAACAATGTCCTTTTATTTTACTCTGGAAAATCTAGTCCCAAAACAAACAGTGGTGGCAATGTAGGGAACTGGAACCGAGAGCATACATGGGCAAAATCACATGGCGATTTTGGAACAAGCAATGGACCAGGAACGGATATCCATCACTTACGTGCAACCGATGTACAAGTTAATAGCTCAAGAGGAAATTTAGATTTCGACAATGGCGGCAGTCCAGTAGCAGGCTGCAATGGTTGCCTGAAAGATTCAGATTCATTCGAACCACCTAATCGCGTAAAAGGTGACGTAGCACGTATACTATTATATATGGCAACTCGATACGAGACTGGAGATAAGGTAGACCTTGAACTAAATGACAAAGTCAACAATGGAACAGCTCCTTACCACGGTAAACTTTCTGTTCTTTTACAATGGCACGAGCAAGATCCTGTAGATGCCTACGAAAAACAAAGAAATGAGAGAATTTACGAAATCCAAGGTAATCGCAACCCATTTATAGACCATCCAGAATGGGTAGAAAAGATATGGTAAATTAAACTCAAAACGACAAACGCCCACTTCAGTTGCTAACCTGAAGCGGGCGTTTGTCGTTTACTGTGCTCGTTTCACTGCAGCCTTATGCTGGATTGAGCGGGCTGCTAGTCGTCGTTTAAAACTTCCCCATTCATTTCACCTTTCTTCTATATAAGTAATTTCCTCATTATAGTGTAAAAATTAGATTGCTAGTATTGCCATTGCATTCTTCGACAAACTATGACATCCTTAAATTAGAGATAAAAATATTTAGGAGAATGTTTTGTGATTAAAGAGTGGGATTTACTACGTGTGGTCGCGTGTTTATCTATTTTATTATTACACACTTCTTCGTGGATTATTATTGAAGTTGGTGCGATACCGGAGCAGCCATTTTATCTGTTTTTACGTATTGCGCTATGTTACGCGACGCCGACATTTATTTTATTGTCTATATTAATTTTGGCAAATCGTTATCAGGATAAAATACCGAGTAACTTTTGGTCAAATAGAATTCAATATATTTTTCTGCCTTATTTAATATGGGCCATGATCGATGCAGTAATTGTCGAGTCAATTTATCGCAAGGGCTTATTATGGGAAAAATTTGTCCGCAATGTCTTCTACAGTGAGTTTGTAGGCTGGTTTGTTTTGGTCATTATGCAGCTGTATGTAGTCTTTGCGTTGATGAAACGTTTTAAGTGGTCTATGGCTTGGTTTTTACCGTTATGTATGCTGATTACGCTTGTCCATCATTCGGTGATTTTATTACCATATCCGATTTTTGAAGAGAATGAGTTAATGTTTCGTTTATTCTTTACGGGTTGGCTTGGGTATTTTGCTATTGCTTATGCGATGGGGGTGTATTATACGCAGATTGCCGCGCTTGCGAAAAAGTATCGTTACGCGACAATTGTGTTCTTCGTGTTATCTGTTGCCTTTTTATACATCCGTATGCTGCTCGGTTATACAGATACGCATTCGAGACGCCTTGATTTAATGCCGCTTGTTTTAAGTATTGCCCTACTAGTAATTGCCTGGGGACAGTCGATACCTTATACGAAAACGGTTCAAGTGCTGAGTCAATATTCGTTTATGATCTATCTCATGCATTGGGAAGTTCTGCGTTTATCGACAGGCTGGTTTGTAGAGCACTTTGATCGCACGCTAGTCCGAGTGCCACTGTTGATGCTGTGGACGTTAGTCGTTTGTATTGCGGTGACCAAGTTGATTTCATTACTTCCATATAGTCAGTGGGTAGTAGGGAAAATTAAAAAGCGTGTCACATAGAAAAAGCAGTGATTTCTCTCATTATAGAAATCACTGCTTTTTTTGTATCGCCGGTGGAGTCGTTAGTTGCGCCGCTAAAAGCCGGAGTATCGCCGGTAAAGTAGCAAGTTACGCCGCTAAAAGTCAGAGTATCGCCGGTAAAGTAGGAAGTTGCGCCGCTAAAAGTTGAATATCGCCGGTAGAGTCGTTAGTTGCGCCGCTAAAAGCCGGAGTATCGCCGGTAAAGTAGCAAGTATCGCCGCAAAAAGTCGGAGTTCCGCCGGTAAAGTAGCAAGTTGCGCCGCTAAAAGTCGGAATCCCGCCGCTAACTTCAACGATAGCGCCGCTAAAAGATAAGACAATAGTCACACTAAAAGCTTTCGCTACTCGGGCATCAATTTTAAATTGCGGTCATTGTAAGCAAGCACGACGTAGTCTGGGTCCATGCTTTGTAAATAAGAAATAACATCTTTATCCAAATAACGTAAGTCTAAAACCGTTAGCTTTTTAAAATGACTAGCTACATGAAATTGAATGGCATTAAAATATGAATCTTTGATGACGACGACATGTTTGTCGCTGTCATAGTCATTGTTAACAATCGTAAGCTCTGCAAAGTCTCGGCTGTAAGCATCAGCATAATTTACGACTGTGTCAGGGCTCATTTGTTTGGCACGACCGTATACTGACTCGTACGGAGCCGTGACGCCATCCTCGATTGTACCGTCATAGATTGTAAATTGCGTTGCGAACGAAGCGGGCTCGTTGTAGCAAATTTCATCGTGGTTATCGACGGTCATGTACAGGATTTTATTCCATGAGCCAGCAAACTTATTCGGTAAGCAATAAGTGTTGGCTTCCTCGTATGGAATCGGCTCAATTGTTTCACCGAGTCGCTCGCTCATCGTGTTCATGAGTGCCTCGTAGCCTGCGTATGCGCCACGCATCGTCCAGTGATGATCGGTTTTGTAGAAGTTCCGTTCAGCAGAAAAGTCGTTCTTCATTTCATCATAGAGACGGATATTGTCTACGCCAGCATCAGTAACAAGCTCATGTAGGCGCGCATTATTGGCTATTCCCGCATCATCAGGCATATAGCTAGGACTTGGCTCACGTGAGTAAGTCGCCTTTGCTGGTAGTGAGTAAAACGTAAACGGGATATTTTTTTCAGCAAGCCCTTCGCTTAAATTTTGCAAATCGGCGGCGAAGGAAGCAAGCTCTTCATCAGATTTTGCTTCAGCGGGCTTTGAAATAATCCAGCCGCTGTCATCATCAACTGCGTACTTATCGTTTAAGTAGGTTTTCCCCATTGCACGTTGGAAGTAAACATAGTTACGCATCCATGTATCACGTGCAGGAAATTGATCGGAAATATATGTTTCTACTTGTTTTGACCATGCCCCGGAAAAGATCTCCTGTGGGCTTGGTGAAATGTTTGCAGATTCTAACGGACGGTTCTCCATTTCTGATTGTGGACGATCTACCGTTAACACATGCACGACGAAGCCACCGAAAATGATGCAAAAAAAGGTTATTGGTAATAGGTACATTTGTATTTTTCGCATATTGTCCCACCTAGAATCTAAAGTAAATGAATGGATTATGTGTTGCGTTTACTAAAAACATCGTAATAAAGAGCAACAATGCCCCATAGTAAATTGTTTGTACAAGACGTAGACTCCAATCAAATGATAGGGAAGCGGTTGCTTTTTGCTCGCTCCACGTTTGATAAAGTCTATAAATTGGCATAGCGAATATGATCGCTACTACAAAATACACGGCATAGTCTTTCGCCAGTAAAATCGTTTCATAATTATAAAGTGCCGCATCGGAGAGCCCAAACATCGTTTTGATAAACCCAAAAGCATATGTAAAGTCATTCGCTCTAAAGAATACCCAACCTATCATAACGATAATAAGAATATAAACATGGCGTAAGAAACGAGGAATACGCTCCAACCATTTTAAAAGCACCCATTTTTCGAGGCAAATTAATATTCCGTAATAAAAACCCCAAGCCATAAATGTCCAGCTTGCTCCATGCCAAAAGCCAGTTAGTGTCCACACAATTAATAAATTTCGATAGAGCTTCCATTCGTGGCTTACGCGACTACCTCCAAGTGGGAAGTAGACATAGTCTCTGAACCAGCTGCTAAGCGAAATATGCCAGCGACGCCAGAAGTCTGTGACGGACTGTGCAATGTACGGATAGTTAAAGTTTTCTTCAAAATGGAAGCCGAAAATTCGTGCTAAACCAATGGCCATATCACTATAACCTGAGAAGTCAAAATAGATTTGTAACGAGTAAGCTAAGATACCTATCCAAGCAGTACCTGTTGTTAAATCGCCACCTGATAAACTGAAGACATGATCGGCGACTTCGCCCATCGGATTCGCAATCAGTACTTTTTTAGCTAACCCTTGTACAAAGCGACGTGTACCAATCATCCAATCCTCTGCTGTAGAGAGACGCTTTTTAATTTGCTCAGCTACCGTTTGATAACGAACGATCGGTCCTGCCACAAGCTGTGGAAACAATGTTATGAAAAGTGATAAATCCAAAAAATTACGCTGTGCCTTTACGTCTTTTCGATAAACATCGATTACATAGCTAAGTGCTTGGAATGTATAGAACGAAATACCGATTGGAAGGGGTACAGCCTCCCATTCAATTGGCTGCTCCAAGTAATTGTTAATAATGTCCACAAAAAAGCCGGCATATTTGTAATAGCCTAAGATGGCTAGGTTACTCACAATAACAAGCCAAAGTAGCGCTTTTCGTTTGGACTGCGAAACTGTCTTTTCAATAACAATCCCCAAAATATAGTTGAGCAAAATTGAAATCATCATTAAAAGTACATATTTCGGTTCGCCCCATGCATAAAAGAACAGACTGGCCAACAGTAATATTGTGTTGCGTAGCATCTTCGGAGAGATGAAGTACACAATGAGCACTAATGGCAAAAATACATATAAAAATATAAGGCTACTAAAAACCATTCCTTCAAATCCCCATCTCTAATAATTATGTAATTGCTAATAGAATCACCATGATCGCTGATAAAACCGAGAACATCGCTGATAAAATGTCTCGAATCGCTGATAGCATCGTGGGTATCGCTGATAAAATGTCTCGAATCGCTGATAAAACCGAGAACATCGCTGATAAGATGTCTCGAATCGCTGATAAAACTGAGAACATCGCTGATAAGATGCCCCGAATCGCTGATAAAACCGAGAACATCGCTGATAAAATGCCCAAAATCGCTGATAAAACCGAGAACATCGCTGATAAAATGTCAACACGCCGATAGTCCAGTGAACATCGCTGATAAGATGACCAAAATCGCTGATAACATCGTGAAAATCGCCAAAATAACTGATAATCTGCAAAACTGCTAGATAATTCTAATATAAACAAGGAAATGCAAGAATAAATTACCTACCTCATTGTAACGTAAATTCACGAATTGTTCACTACTGGTTTTTAATCAAATATTGGTAAAAAGTCGATTTTTGTCGAAAAAATGGTTGGTAAAAAAGACATGGGCAAATTGGTATATTTTCCGTGTGGCAGTAAGGTTTGTATGTTAATTTTCAGGATGGATATGTTTTATCCTTTAATCTAAAATATGGTTAAAAACCCTTTAGAAATAAGCATTTACCATATCTTTCATTCCAAATCTTGCCCTTTGAAATTTATTATCGCGTAATCTTATAATAGATTCGTAGTCACCAAAAGTGGCTAATTTATCTAGGAGGTTCTTTCATATGAAACAAAAATATAGTAAATGGGTTGTCGGCGCAGCATCAGCGGCCCTAGTAGCATCAGCAATCGTACCAGCAGCAAGCGCAGCAAGCAGCTTTTCTGATATTGAAAAAAGTGACCACAAGGATGCAATTTTAGCATTAGCAGACGCTAAAATCGTAGCTGGTTACCCAGATGGAACATTCAAACCGAATGCCGTTGTAACTCGCGGAAATGTAACAAAATTCTTAGGTAAATGGTTAGTATCAGAAAACTACGAAATTCCTGCAAACTATGAAACAGAAGCACGTTTCACTGATTTACCAACAACAACACCTGACAAAGAGTTATTACAATATGCAGCACTTGTTAAAGATGCTGGCGTATTCAAAGGCTCTAACAACAAATTAATGCATACTAATAACATGAGCCGTGAACAAATGGCAGTTGTTTTAGTACGTGCGATCAACACTGTTTATAACGTAGATTTAGTAGCAGATTACAAAGAATCTGACTTCAAAACAACAATCACTGATTTAGACAAAGCTACAGCAACTGAAAATCGTGAAGCAATCATCGCGTTAGAATATGCTGGACTTACAAACGTGAAAGCGTTCAATCCTAAAAACACATTAACACGCGGTCAATTTGCATCATTCTTACACCGTACAATTACTAAAATTGGTCAAGGTGAAACTTTAACTGTTAAAGAAGCTAAAGTTGTAGATGCAACAACATTAGAAGTAACACTTTCTGATGACAAAAAACATACTGTAAAATTAGAAACTGCTCTTCCAGAAAACAAAGAAACAAAAGTAGAGTTTGTGATCGATGGTAAAACTTATTCAGCTGTAGTTACATATGTAACTGACGTTAAATTAGAATCAGTAAAAGCTATTAACGCTAAAACAATCGAAGTTAAATTCAATAAAGCTGTAGAAGATACTTCTAAAGCTGCAGTTGAATTATTACGCGGTACTTTCAAACAAAACGTAACTCTTACTTGGTCTGAAGACAAAAAATCAGTTCAATTAGTAGGTGCTACAAACTTCCAAGCAGCTGATTACACTGTAAACGTATCTGGTTTAACTGAAAAAGCATTAACTAGCACAGTTAAAATTGAAGCTCAAAAAGTGAATTCAATTGAAATCTTAGACGAAGTAGCTATAGTTGACAAAGCCGTTAAAACTGACGGTACTTTCGGAACTGGTACTACTGCAACTGTTGGTTATGTAGTTAAAGACCAATATGGTACAGATATTACAAAAACAACTTCTTTAACAACAAATGATAAATCAACTGTAGTTGCTGATTCAGCTAAAGGTGTAGTTAAATTATCAGGTACTGTTGTTGAAGGCAAAAAAATCGGCGATTTAGTACCAGTAGTATTATTTGATTCTGCTACAGGTACATCAGTTACTAAAACTGTAAAATTATCTGCTGAATCTACAGTTTCTTCTATTGGAGTAGATGGTGTTTATAACGCTAAAGGTGAAGAGGTAGTCTTAAATGATAATTCTAAAGCTTCTGATGCGTATATCGTATTAAATCTTAAAGATCAATACGGAAAAGAAATTACTGACCCTGCTAAAGCAACTGGTTTAGTAATTACAAACACAAACACAACAAACTTAACAATCGCTAACACTGTTTCAAAAGTTAAAATTGGCGATAAAGATAAATTAGTAGTTGCAATATCAGATATCTTTAAAGCTGGTGATACTGATGTATTATTAATTTCAACAACTAACGGTCAATCAGCTAAATATACTGTTAAAGTTGCAGAAACTGTTACATCTAACTCAATTTCTGTTTCTCAACCAGAAATTGCTGTAGCTGGGGAATCTACATTAATCCCATTAACAGTTACTGATAAAGAAGGCAATGTAATCACTAACAAAAAAATCTTAGCGGATAAAAACAAAGGTATTAAAGTTGGTGGTACTACAGTTCCTGAATCAGCTCTTGAAGTAAAAGATGGTCAAGTATACTACAAAACAACATTTGGAGCGGCTGGAACACAAGCATTAGTATTCCAAACTTCAACTTTCAAAGTTGCTACTGTTACTGTAGATGTTAAAGCACCAGCAGTACCAACTGTAGTTCGTGGACTTAAAAAACCTTTAGTAATTTCAACTTTTAAATCTCCAGTTACAATTACAGCAAAAGACCACTTAATCATTGAAGACCAATACGGTCGTGAAATGAAAAACTCTGATGTACCTGTAACAGTAACATTAGTTGGAACTTCAGATGTAGTATCAGTAAATGCAGCAAATGAAGTAACTGCTCGTAAAAACGGTACTGCAACATTAAATGTGGCACTTAAAACTCCAAATGGCACAATTGATTCTGCTGTAGAAGTAAAAGTACAAGTAACTGATGGTACAGAATACAACGGTTATGAAATTGCTGAAATTGGTAAAACAAAAGCAGGAGCAGAAAAAGAAATTACAGTTAACGGTTTACTAAACGGTGGTAAAGTAGCACTTGTTAACAGCGAATATACTGCGACAGTAACTGGCGGTAAATTAACTGCACCACAAGTGGTATCTGCAGGTAAAGTAAATATTGCTGACACAGCTTTAAACACTGATACAACAGCAGCAGCTAACAAAATTGACACAGAATTTACATTAAAAGTAACAATTAATGCAACTGGTCAAGTTTTAGAACAAAAATTCGTTGTTTCAGCTGACGCTGAAAAAACGCAAGATTTCTTCTTTACAGCATCAGAAGCAAAAGGTGATTACAACCTAGCTAAAGCTATTACAGAAGCTACATTAGTATCTGGTCAAACTGTAGCAAGCTTAAAATCTACAGGTGAAGCACCTGCAGTAGTAAACGTTGCAACGGTTGACCAATACGGTAACAAAGCAATCACAGCACTTGCTGCAGATACAGTTACAATCGTACCTGAAAAAGCAACAGATTTAACAATTACTGGTAATGGTACAGCGGAAGCAACAGCAACATTAAAATCTGATGTTAAAGAAGCTAAAGCAACTTTAAAAGTTAAAATCGGTAACGCAACAAAAGAATTAAAAGTAACAATCGTAGCTGCTCCTTAATTAAAAGGATTATGCTATAAACTAGTGAACTAGTAACTTAGCCTTGTGATTAGATGAAACTTTTTGTTTCATTATGGTCACAAGGCTTTTTGATGGAGAGAAATCTCCGTAATTTTTTGTATATGTAATGAAGTTATAGCCCTAACATTTAATACAGATGTTAGGGCTATTTCTATTTGTAGTAAAACACGGAGAGAAGCTCAACAACACATTCTGTAATATATAACATATAGAAGAATATGAAACTTTTAGTATTATTACCATGCATTATCATAGTATGATGGAGAAAATATGTAGGGGGATGAGCGGATGAAGAGAAAGAATTTATTTCAGGGAGCAATCGTTGCAGCATTAGCGACAAGTGCTATTGTAGTAGTGCCAACTGTACAGGCAGCAGAAAAATTTACGGATGTTGATTACACGACGGAATATGGTGCCGCGGTCAAGGATTTAGCAGCACGCGGTATTATTAAAGGATATGCAGATGGTACATTTAAGCCATTCGCAGATGTGACGCGTGGACAGGCTTCGAAGATTTTAGCAGGTCTTTTAGGGCTAGATACTAAAAATGTAGTGGACCCACAATTTACAGATGTAAAGCCGAGCGATGAATATTACGGAGCAATCGCAGCTCTAGAAAATAAAGGGATTATTTCAGGCTTTGCTGATGGCAGCTTTGGTGTCAATCAAGCGATTACACGAGAACAATTAGCGCGAATGCTAACAGTGGCGTATCAGTTAGAAAGTGATAATGTTGATCAGACATTACCATTTAAAGATATTGTAAAATATTCAGAAGCGCATTATGCAGTCGCTCCATTGTTTGAAAATAATATAACGAAGGGGATTACACCAACTACTTTTGGTTTAAAAGAGACGGTCAAACGTTCACAGCTTGCGTTATTTATACATCGTATTGAAGCGATGCAGGCTAAACGAGTGATCCAAACATTTACCGCAAGTGAGCTTGACTCAAACTATATTGAGGCTTTTTCTTCAGACAACCTAGCGGCGGATGGTGAGCATGAATTTTTCCGCATTCTTCGAGCAGATAATGATGTGAAGATAGAGGCGTTACGAGAAGGATCGGGCTATTTCATGCTTATTGGCTACAATATGGGTAATGAAGAAAATTATGAAATAATGGAAATGCAAAAATATAAAATTGATGTAACAAAAGTAGATGGAAAGCTACAAATTAATTGCCAGCCAACCGATGAAGTTACGCCAGGCTCAGCGCTGTTTTTGGAGGAGGATTTAGGTTTTAATCCGAAAAATATTGAGCTAACTACGGCTGCTGGTCATGCAGTGAGTGAGAAAGTCTACAGCTATCAACCGATTAATCTTGAAGACTGGGGAGCAGAAACTGTTCCTAAGGGCAGTAACTATGTGCTTTGGCTATCACAAGCAGGGGACTATATTGCAACATTATCGGATGATAAAGGACAGTCGGTACGAATTGGCATCCGAGCAGAATCTGATGGCTATGATTTGTATACAACTTCTGCGGTTGAAAAAAGCAGTGTGTTCATTCCAAAAAGTGAAATCGGCTTTACTGTGAAAGATTTCAAAATTGAACAATACACAGGCGCGATGTATGATCATAAAATAGTGGATGTAGAGCTTTCAGCAGAAGGTGTAACTGTAAAAAGAGTTGGAAAAGGTGATTCTACTTTTTCTATCCGCCTGATTGGAGCAAATGGTGAGAAGCTATATGTACATGGCATGGTCTATGAGGTAAGTGGCGTAACTGCGATGTACTATGAAATAGCGACACAAGAACAAATGGAAATTAAACATTGAGATAAGAAAAAGATGGTGATCGTCGGTAGAATTTAGAACATCGCTGATAAAAGTGCTAGTATCGCTGATAAAACAGAGAAATCGCTGATAAAAGTGCCGGAACCGCTGATAAAGCAGAGAACATCGCTGATAAAAGCGCAGAACCGCTGATAAACCAGACAACACCGCTGATAAAAGCGCAGAACCGCTGATAAACCAGAGAACATCACCAATTAAACTAAAAATATCGCCAACAGCAGAAAACCTCCCCGACATTTCGGGGAGGTTTCTGTATGTTAAAAGACAATATATTTCACGTAGTCTTTCCAGTCGAGTTCTTTAAAATGCTGCCACTCAATTTTTTTAAGAGGCATAGAACGGAAGGAGCGAGCTAAAATATTGCGTTCTTCATTTGTAATAATAGGTGTTCCAACATCTAGATCGCCCGTAAACATAGTAGAATCTGCTGTTTTAAAGGCTACATCAATTTCCTCAAGGTGTATTTTACCATTTTCATCAAGAGTATAAACGCTATGTTTATTTTTCTTTCCGGATTTTACCCAATCAGAATCTACTTTAAACGCATCGGATGCTTCATTTACGGTAATTGAAGCCTTACCAACAGTTGAAAATGGAATGTCTTCTAGAATGTCATCTGGATGCAATATTACCTCGTAGCTTGAAGGTTGAGGTAGTGTTGCAGATTTGGCTAATTCATTTGCCCAAAGGGATTCATTATTTGTCGTGATCTTTTGTTTTTGAAACACAACACCTGCTAGATCATCTTTGTAATGCTGCAAGTTAAAATCAACGGTTTGTCCATCTTTCACCTTTTGCCATTCATCCTCAGATAAGTAGGCAAGCATAGCCTTTTCAGATGAATAGATTTCAAATGTCACAGCACCAGCTTCTTCTGTGATTTTTGAAATTACACCGTCTACTGGGCAAATAACGCCTTCTCGTGCCTGAATTTGGGCTATTTGCGCATCCATTAAGGCTACTTGACGAGTGGTTTCTGCAATGTGACGGTTTAAAATTGCCACTGCTGTTGATGGAGAAGTTTGCTGCCCTAATTCAAATTGAACAGAGACATTTAACTTATCACTAATTTGATCGGTATTAATAGAGCTTGTCGGGTCATTGTTGTCACCGTATTCGGATTCTATCTGATCTAAAGCAGATTCTAAATCACTTAATTCGGTTTCGTAGGCAGTGCGTTCAGCCTCAAGCTTTGTTAATTCACCGTCAACTTCCTCGGTTTTGTAGGTGGCTAGTAAATCATTGGCACTTACTTCCTGTCCACGTTTTACATCTATGGCAGAAAGGCTTTTTGCATCTGCTGAAATCGTATAAGTTTGTGAAGGGGCAACAATCGCATCCTTTTCAACCGTCTCTACACGTTTACCAGTAGAAGCTTTCTGAAATTCATCGATGAAGTAGGATCTTGCTACTTCACTATCGTCCTTAAATACAAAATAAGCATTTACACCGATTAATAATGCGATCACAATAATACTCAAACTTGTCCAAGGTCTAGATTTAATAAAGCGCATCATCCTAACCCCCTTGCCAGCCATTCTTGAAGTGGTAACACACTAACCATTCCAATAAAGATAGCCATTAATACATAAAGTCCAATAATTTTCGCTAATAAAGCTTTACGCTCTGATAATTCCTCCCATTTCGAAAGGAACGTGTATTGTACAATAATTGTTAGTACAGTTGCTACGGTGAATTGATTGATGGCAAATAGCACAAAATCCGTATCAATTACTTGCTGAGTAATTGGTGCAAGTGAAAAGAAGGAGAAGTTTGTTGTGTAACCAACTGCATAAAACACAGCAAATAAAATTGTTTTTTCAATAAGTAAAAATACCATTACATAAAGTTGTACCTTCTGAATCCATTTGTAAGGGATGTCTGTTAATAGATGTAACAAGTATGTAACGCCGTAATAATGGAAGCAATAATAGATGATTCCCCAGGCAATAGCCCCGACCATTGATAGTAAACGGGCTGTATAGTATTCATTGGGATGATTCGATGCAAATAATGTTGTTAAGCTTTCAGTCCCCATGCCCCAATACTCACGAATGACAAATAGCATCATAAAGAGCAGGAAAACGGTGAAGGATCGTTTTTTATAGCCTCTTATTTCCCCTTGCTCAACAGCCTGGGTAAAGTTAGTGGGATGCATTAAGCTATGCCAAAACTTATATTGATAAAACATATATAGCTCCCTTTCTAGTAAATACATATTAAAGTTGTAGTATACACCTAATTACTGGTAAATAACATAGTAGAAATGCTGAGTTTTTCATGGATTTCCCTCGATAAAGAGAAACGTCTTTTTAAGACAATTATACAAAGTTTTTGTTACTCGATGTGCGTATTTTTTTGACACAATATTTACCACTACGTCTGTCTCCTAAGTCTATCTTTTAGGAAGATCAAATAAGGCTTATTAGCACTTTTACTCGTAATTAGTCATCTTTTGCCAAAATTTGCACCAGATCAATGCACATATTTCAATTATATAGTATCCTAACAATAACTTCCTATAAAAAGACTATTCAATCTAAAAATAACAATTATCTTTATGTTAGTAAAGGTGAGCAACTTAAAGAGAATAGCTTGAAATAGAGTGATAAGCACCGATACTAAAGGTAGCAAATAAGAATTAAATGATACATATTTATTTTCCTATTAAATGTAGAAAGGGTGGGCATTTTGAAGAAACAGATTAAAGTTGGTGTAATCACAAGTCTATTACTAACTCCGGCAGCGATTGCCAATGCTCAAGAAACACAACCTCAAACAAGTTCTCACGTGGAGCAAGTTGCTAATGTTAATGTAGCAACAACAGACACTAGATCACAAACAATTGCACAATTTGGCAAACTATCTGTTACATCAACGAATGATGAAATGGTAGTAGCAAAGGGAGATGTAGCGGTTTTAAGTACTACAGACTTCAAACCAGATGAAATCAATTTCATTAAAGCGAAATACGAATATGTTGTGGCACAACGAGATTTATTGTCCAAATTAAAAAATATCGGAACAGAAATAAGTAAGTTGTCTTATACAAATAAAACATTTTTTGATGATGTGACAAAATTACATCAAAATTACACTACTTTTTTAGGTTCAGAAACAGAAGCAGGCTCTTATTTAAATGTTCAAAAGACTTTCGAGAATGCTGTAAATACAGCTCTTGCATCAGCAGAGGCAAATGGCATTGTTTCTTCAATTCGAGGTACATCAACTCAATATGGCTATGGAGAACCAGAGCGTATTAATTACTTCAAACAGAACGGTGCAGATATTGAGAAGCTTTTGAAAATGAACAAGGATGCAAAAGATGTAGAGAATACAATTACTAAGTTAGATTCTTTTATTGCTGTTCTCGATAACCAGTCATCCACTTCTACTGAAATTGCTGCTGCTGCTACTGAAGTAACGACTGGATTAAACACTCTGACAGCTGATCAAAAGAAAATTGTTATAGCACATAATCCTAAAAATACAGCGGTCACGCCATATAAAAAATATACAGATGTGTTAGCAAACTTATCATCGGCAGATCAAGTGATTGCTAGTATTACACAGCTAACGCAAAAGAAACCAGAAGACTTCTCATCTGCTGCAAGCTTTATTAGTGCTGTAACAGCAATTGAAACTGCCTACAATAGACTAGATGAAGGCTCAAAGCGTTTAGTTACAAATTATAAAGAGCTTGAGCCATATCAGGGAGCGGCTAATATTTCCAAGCAAATTACAGCATTACGTCCGTCAAGTAATGCCGACTATCGTACTGCAGTAAAGGCAGCAAGTGATCAGTTAACAACTTTAGCTAAAAAAGATTTTGTGAAAAATATCGCTGACTTAGAATTGGCTGAGGCAAATATAGCAACAGCGCAAGAAATTGAAAAACTCATTGCGGAAATTGCTACAACTACAGATAAAATTACACAAATCGAGAAAGCACGTGCAGCTTATAATACACCAGTCGCACCTGCGGGACAAAAAATAGACGCGGCCACTGTCAAGAAAATCGTGAACAATTTGCCGGAGCTAACAAGCTGGGAAAGTTCACATAAAGCCGTTTTAAATGTTATATCCCTTGTAGAAAAGCTAGACCCAGCTGCGAAGGATTATACGAAAAAAGCGAAGGCTGCTAACACAGCTTACCTAAAGCTTGACCCTACAAAACGTGAATATGTGAAAAGCTATAAAACGTTGAAGAATCAAGTAGAGGCGATGGATATTGTGACACGAATCATGGCCTTAAACCCTTCGCAAAAAACATATAAAGAAACAGTTGAACTGTTATCAGCAGACTATGAAAAGCTATCGTCCGAAGCGAAAGTACTTGTAACAAATAATGCAGCTCTTCAAACCGCAAAAGGCTATATTGCAACAGCAAAAAATTTCGATGATCGTGTTATTGCTTTAGCTAATGAACCAGATACTACATTTGTAGCAAAAGTGGCAGCGTTATCTTCTGAGTATAAAACGATGGACAAAAATGCGAAAAAATTAGTAACACAATACAAGACATTAACAACTTATGAGAAAAATAATGCTAATGTTGTGAAGGTTATTAAATTAATTGCAGACTTAAATCCAGCAAATAAGGATTATACAAAAAAAGTTTTAGCTGCGCGTAAGGCATACAATGCATTAGATCCTGCCTCACAAAAGCGTGTTACAAACTATAACCAACTAGCTGCCGTCGAGGATGTTGCTACATTAATAGGATTAATCGAAACATTGAAACCAACAAGTAAGACGTTTTTAAATGATTTAGATACGGCGCGAAAAAATTACGATGCATTACCAGCAGAAAAGAAAAATGCTGTCATAAACTATGAAAAGCTTGTTACCGCTGAAACTGAGCTGAAATCTGCACACACTGTTATTGCATTAATAGATGCGGCAGTGCCTGATGATCCGGATTATTTAACAAAGCTCATGAATGCCCGCGTTGCCTACGACAAACTAACATCAGGACAGAAAAAGCTTGTTTCTAATGTGAAGTTGTTAACGGATCGTGAAAAGCAAGTAAAACCTATTTTAACTGCCATGGTGCAAATCGATACATTAGATCCAAGCTCAAGTAAATTTGTTAGTCAAGTAAACTCAGCACGAAAAGCGTACGATAAGCTGACAAAGGATCAAAAGCAATATGTGAAAAATATTGATACTTTACAAAAGTATGAACCAACTGCAAAAGTGATTGAATTAATTGGCAAGTTAAAGCCGTCTAGTAAAACATTCCATGCGGATACTGTACAAGCTCGTGCATTATACGATGCTCTAAGTAAGGACATGCAGCAATATGTAACAAACTACAATTTATTACAAGCCGCTGAGTCAAGTATCCTAGGGGCAGGTAATGTACAGCGCATGATTGATGAGCTTCCGTCTGTCCAGCCAAATCAATATGTTAAACGTATTGAAGAGATACGCGCAGCATATAATGCGTTACCAAAAGATCAACAAATGTCTGTTGAAAACTATAAAACATTGCAGGAGCAAGAAAAGCTTATTAAACCTGTTATAAGTGTTGTCAACGAAATTGATAAACTGATGACATCAAAAAATATGGACAGCCAATACCAAAAGATTTTAAAAGCATATGATAATCTTACTGCCACTCAGCGTAAATATGTTTATAACGACCAGTTGCTTCTATCGTTAGATAATGTTATTAAAGTTTATAAGAGTATTGAAGATTTAAAACCAAGCGATAAACTGTATTTTGGTATGATCGAATCTGTGCGAAGAGATTACGATAGCTTAAATACAGCAGATAAGCAAAGAGTGTCTAATTATCATATTTTGCTTGATGCGGAGAGAAGTATGAGTGAAGTGAAGAAGGTTGTAGAAATTATTTCAGGTCTTAATCCGGCTTCTAGCACATATATTCAAGATGTAGCGAATGCTTCTGCGGCATATAAAGCATTAGACTCTAAAGTAAAAGGACAGGTCCTTAACTACGATACTTTAAAGAAAGCAGAAAAAGATGTAGCGGCAGTATTAAAAGTTGTAGAAGCGATTGGCGAGTTGGACCCAGACGCTAAAACATTTGAAAAGAAAGTACTGGCTGCACAAAAATCATACGATGCACTAACGCTGGAACAACAGGATTTAGTGTATAATTACCGTATTTTACAGGATCATTTAAGAACATTAGGTTTAGAATAAGGAGAGAGGGTCAGTCCCTCTTTTCCTCATTTTTATGGCCTTGAGGAAAGGGAGCGTTAATGTGAAGGTACATAAAGCGTGGGCTATTGCCACTGCAGCAGTAGTAGTACCCTGTGTCGCAGTCATTCCTACAGAAGCAGCTACTATGCCTTTTACAGATATAAAAAATAGTGGAAGCGAAGCAGAATTATACAAAGCAGTCAGTGAATTATATAGTCAGGGAATTGTATTTGGTACAACACCGACTACGTTCAGTCCGTATCAAAATTTAACGCGAGGGGAAGCAGCATACTTTTTAGCTGAATCTCTAAAATTGGAGACAAAAAATGTAGTAAATCCTGGCTTCAAAGATATACCTGCCTCTCATAAATATTACGGTCATATTGCTGCACTTGCTGAAAAGGGAATTATCCAGAAAAATACAAATTATAATCTGGATCATTTTATTAATCGAAGTCAAATGGCAAAGATGCTGACACTTGGCTTTGATTTACAACAGGCAACAACATTATCTGCTCCTTTTTCAGATTTTACAAAAGATAATGAAACCAATAAGTATATTCAAACGTTATTAAATTACGGGATTACACAAGGTACTAGTGCGACAACATTCTCTCCGTATACAGACGTTACTCGCGGTCAGATGGCGTTATTCCTATATCGCACCTTACAAAAAAACGAAAATGATTTTTATATTATTAGCGTTGAATAAAAGCAAAGACGCACTCTTAGGTTATCCGCAATCTTGGAGTGTTTTTTTAAAAACAATCTAGGGAAAAATAGGAATTAATGGTATATTTGAGGCTTATCACCCGAAGTCATGGGGCATTGTCGTCAGGAAAACCGAGTACGATACATAACTGAATGAAGGGAAGGGAGCTATGTTAAAAAAAGTTTCTGGTGTTGTTGGCATGTCACTTATTTTGCTGACTACATCATATGCTGTATCTCTGGCGAGCACATCTGAAGAAGTATTGGCGGCTAATATTGCAAAGGATGTTTCACCATCACATTGGGCTAGTAGCTCGATAGAACATATGTTAGAGAAGCACTATATGACAAATTATAATGATGGCTTCTTTAGACCAGAGCAACCGATTACTAGGGCAGAGGCTGCAGCTGCAATTGCTCGTTCCATGCAGATAAAACTGGATACTACATATACGCCAAAATTTACAGATATATCGATTAACCATCCATACTACAAAGAAATTTGCGCTTTAGTTGAATTAGGTATTTTACAAGATGGTGATTGTTTCAAACCTGAAGCCCCTTTAACACGTATGCAAATTGCCAAAATGTTAACACTTGCTTATCAAATTGAAGTGGATTCCGAAAATAAAAGTAAGTTTAACGATGTGAAAGAGGGACATTGGGCGAAAGACTATATTGAATCACTTGCAGATGTCGGTATTATTAAAGGGGTCAATGCACAACAGTTTGCACCGAATCAATTGGTCACACGTGCTCAATTTGCTTCTTTGGTTGAGCGAAGTCTTGACTTTTCAATGAAGGTAACCAATTTCGAATTAGCGTATGACTTTTTATCAAAGTCTTATATACCGACAAAAAATTATTCATCAACCATGTCTAATGATGTCATTCGTTTAGTTAACGTTGAACGACAAAAGAAAAATTTGCAACCACTTACCCATGATGCAGCTTTAACACAAGTCGCTGTTATTAAGGCGCAGGATATGGTGAATCGACATTATTTTGAGCACGAATCCCCTTATTACGGAATGCCGTGGGATCTAGCGACATTATTCGACTACCCATATACGAGTTTAGGAGAAAATATAGGAAGAAACATCCCATCACCAGAAGCGGCCGTGAAAGCGTGGATGGCCTCTCCAACTCACCGTGAAAATATTTTACGTGAAAATTACACAAATACCGGAGTAGCCATTGCGATTGATAGCAAAGGAAATTACTATTGGGTGCAATTGTTTTCTAGTCAATAACTTGAGCAGACCGAGGGGAAAATAAATACCCGTGGGTAGTGGTGGATATTCGCGCGGCCGGAGCAAATACCCGCGGATGCGAAGTGAATATCCGCGAAGCTGAGGTAAATATCCGCGAAGCCGAGGTGAATCCCCGCGGAGGCGAAGCAAATCTCCACGCCGCCGGATAATATCCGCGAAGGCGAAGCAAATCTCCGCGAAGTCGAAGTAAATCAATTATTCGTGTGAAAATACCTCAAATCCGTAACTATTACATTAGAACTTCCTAATCTCGTGTTCTATTGTAACAAAGCATAGCTAATATTACAGGAATGTTACAAAACGCCGGGATATCCATTAATTAATACCCATATTTTAACGCTGATAAACCACGGAAACGTTGGTGTATCAGCGTTTTTTTGCGTTTTGTAAACCGTTACACAATTGAAAAATTAAAATAGCACCTTTTATGATAGTCTATTTATAGGCAAAAAAGTTCAGAGAGGGGTATACCGAAATATGAAAAAGAAATGGTTATTACCGATTTTTGCATCCTTTATGTTATTTACAACAACTCACATAGATACAGCTGAAGCAGCTACAGCATCTGATGTTACTGAAACAGCATCCAAATATTTAGGTATTCCATATGTGTATGGAGGTACAACTACTAAAGGGCTTGATTGCTCAGGCTTTACATCTAAAGTATTTGCAGATTTAGGTATTAAATTAAACCGTACATCAAGTTCACAATACGAACAAGGTACAGCGGTAGCAAAAGACGACTTACAAGTGGGAGACTTACTATTCTTCAATACTAGTGGTAAAGGTGTCTCACATGTATCGATATATACTGGTGACGGAAAAATGATTCACTCACAAACTGGTAAAGGTGTTAGTTACTCAGATGTAAACGATCCATACTATTGGGGTTCTCGTTACATTGGTGCTAAACGCGTAGCAACATTTGATAGTGAACAAGCTGAAGCTGTTAAAGAAGAAGTAAAGAAAGCTGCTATCGATTTTACAGTTTACGCTTCTCGTGCTGAAGTGGCAGAGCAAATTGCTAAAGCACTTAACTTGGATACATCCGATAAAAATACGAAATTTACAGACGTAAAACCAACATATGAACATGCTGGTGCGATTGCTGCTGTATCGAAGTTAGGTATCTTTGATGGTGATGGTAATGGTAAATTTAACCCATCTTCACCGATAACACGTGCTCAAATCTCTAAAGTATTAGTACATGCCTTTGGATTAGAACAACAAGGCGATGTTGTAACATTTACTGATGCTCCTTCAAATCATTGGGCAAATGAATTTGTTTCAATTCTAGCTTCAAATGGTATTACAGAAGGTAAAGGAAATGGTAGCTTCGGTTACGATGAAATGTTAAAAATTTCGCAACTTCAAACATTTATTGAACGCGCACAACAATTACAAAAATAATTAAATTCCGTATTACTTAGACAAGGGCTACGTTTAAAGTAATATCATGCAGGGAAGTTCTTTTTAAATAATGTATAAATTGAGGAGAGCTTGCACCTGCAGGCTCTCCTCAATTTATGAAATATCAAAAAGGGGTGATGCTTAAAAATAGTAGAATAGTTACATTCGTATGATAGTTTTGTCTGTGAATTTTTGTTAAAATGAACATGAGAACAGGAAGGGAGGAAATAAGACAGTGTACCTCAAAAAAATTAGTCTTATATTATGCGTCTTATTCATTTCAGCTTCTATGTTTACAATACATAGTGCCCAAGCTAGTGGTGGGTTTGTAGATGTTTCTAAAGATCATGAAGCTTATGAAGAGATCAATTATTTAGTAAATTTAGGTGTTATTAAAGGATATACGGAAAATGGCAAAACGTATTATAAACCTAATAATAACGTAACGCGTGGGCAAGTTGCCAAAATGGTTGTTGTTGCTTCAGGTAACAAGCCACTAGTTGTCAATAAATCAAACTTTTCAGATGTAGAAGTCGGCACAGAACTTTCAGGTTATGTAGAACGTGCTGTACAGCTTGGTTACTTTGCCACAAATACAAAGGGGCAATTCCTACCAAACAAGCCTTTAACTCGTGATGAAATGAGTCATGTTTTAACAAAAGCGTTTAACCTTGATACAAGTGAATATGAAAATATCGATTCTCCTTTTGTGGATGTAGGTATTACAAATCCGTACGTGAAATACGTGAATACGATTTACTATAACGGTATTACAAAGGGAAGCGGTCAAAATTATAACCCAAATAGCCAAGTGACACGTGCACAATTTGCGTTATTTGTAGCGCGTGCGAAAAGTGAAGAGTATCGTTTAGAGCTACCTGTTAAAGGTGTAGCTGTACCTGATACATCACAGGTTATTGGATTAATTTCCTCAACAACTGACGGATTAAATATCCGTAAATCTAAAGATTCTTCATCTTCTGCTAATATAGTAGGAACTGTCAATACAGGCGGTAAATTATCAGTCTATGCGGTTGAAGGAGACTGGTTAAAAGTTACCTATAAAGGTGCATATGCTTATATTTATAAAACGTATGCTCAGTTTTTAGATGCAGATGGTAACGCATTAGGGAATGTCCAAAAACAGGTTACAGCAACACAAAATTTAAATGTTTACGTAAAGCCAACTTCTTCTTCGAAAGCTATTACAACAGTTAATAGCAAAACGAAGTTACCAGTTTATAAGACGGTAAGTGGCTACCATTTAACTGTAGTGAATGGTTTACCAGGCTATATTGTAGCGAATAGTACAGAGGATGTTGAAGTAGAAAAACCTTCTACGCCAGATCCAAATCCAACTCCTCCAACAGTTACAGGTAATCTATTAGGTCGAGCGACAGTTGATAATTTAAATATTCGCACAGAAGCTAACTCTACTTCTACGATTGTGAGTAAGTTGAAAAAGGGCGAATATGTTCAAGTGAACAGTATTAACGGTTATTGGGCACAAGTTACTTATAACGGTCAAAAAGGGTATGTCCATAAATCTTACTTAAAATTATTAAATCAAAGTGGTAATGGATTAAAGAATCGCATTATTATTCTTGATCCAGGTCATGGTGGTAAAGACCATGGCACAGTGAACGGTTCTATTTCTGAGAAAAACATTACATTGAAGGTTGGTACTCGTGTCAAGGAAAAACTGGAGGCTGAAGGTGCTAAGGTGTTGATGACACGTACGGGTGATACCTACCCTACATTACAAGATCGAGTAGATTTTACAAATGCAAATTATGGTGAGATTTTTGTAAGTATTCATGTAAACTCGGCTCTAAATACATCTGCACAGGGCACTGAGACATATTATGCTATTTCAACAGGTGATATGCATCAGGAAGACATTGATCTTGCAACATTTGTAAACAATCAAATTGTTAATAACTTAAAAATGAAAAATCGTGGTGTCAAAGAACAGCAATACTATGTAATTCGCAACATGAATATTCCATCTATCTTAGTCGAGCTAGGCTTCCTATCAAATAGTGAAGATCGCGCTAAAATGACAGATGATCAATATGCGGAGTTATTTGCTGAATCCATCTTCAAAGGGATTTCACAATATTACGCAAAACAATAATAAAAGAAGCTACATTGTTTAAACTGAACCTTGAATAGTAGACACTTTAAAAAAAGTGTCTCTGTTCGGGGTTTTTGTGTTTTTTAAAACTGAAAATCCCGTTATACTAAACTTTACGAATTAAGAACGGGGTAACATCATGAGTAAAAGTATTTTTCAGAACATCAAAGAAAACAATTAGCGGTGAATCCAAATGTGGCATCTGCTTCAGATCGTTCCATTCAATATCAGCCAGCATTTAAAATCAAAGCGGTCAAAGAAAATTTAGCCGGGAAAGGGCCTGCACAAATTTTTACGGAAAGTGACTTTTACAAATGTCAACTAATCTATGTACAAAAACGCTCACTTAATTGTGTATAAAATTACTCACCTTCTGGAGCTAGGTGGTTCTTCAAACGATATGA